>JAGQPO010000348.1 GCA_020426665.1 Planctomycetales bacterium | reverse complement strand
GATCGCCTCGGCCCCGGTGAACTCGCCTTATTCGTCATACTACGGCAGCAGTGTTGCCCCCGCGACCTACAACGCGCCGACTTATGGCACCTACAACATGCCGCTGACTGGATCGACTCAGACACTGCCGCTGGCCACACCACCGCGTAGAACCTTCGGTTCCGGACTGTCGCGATTCTTCAATTCGCTGCTCGGCCGCAACACCAACTACGTCACGTCCTATTACCAAGCACCAATCACTTATTACCGGCCGATGACCGGCATCGACCCGGCCACGGGAACCACTGTCACGGTCCAACAACCTTGCAGCTCTTATGTTCAACAGTTGCAACGAGTCCCCTACAACAGTTTTCTTCCTCTTGACGCTGGCACGACGCCGCTGCTGACGAGCCCCGATGCGTGCTCCAATCCGATGATGATCGGCGGCGTTTCAAGCCAGACCGTGCTTCCGTATTCGTCGACCCCAGGAAGTTTCGCACCACCATCAAACATCGTTGGACAAGTCGGCGGCGAAGTTCCGCTGGGCGAGTACGGCGTCTCACCGATCCCGACCGAGTTTCCGGAAGCCGGCTACCCGAATTCAGCTCCATTGACGGGCGGTTCGTCCTCGGACCCGACACTCAATGCCCCGGACGCAGCCGACCGCGTACCGATGGCCCCACCGGAGCTGAAATCCGAAAAGCCTGCCGCCGACACCCCGGACGATTCCGCGACGACCGAGGCCGAAACACCAAGGTCCTACTTTAACGAGTTTTACGGCGACGACGTGTATCCGTACGGCAAATTGAATCCCAGCTACAACGATAACGACAACGCTGACAAAGAGAGTGGCGAATCAAATCCGCCCGCTGGACCGGCGATCCGACTCGATCCGCCGGTGACCAACATCTTCCAAAATCGCCAGCAACAATTGACGACCAGCACCCCACCGCCCGTCAAGTCGCTGGACAACGTGCCACACGAAACAATCCAAAACTACAGCACACTTCGACCGATCGGTGGTCCGGCCGACCGCCAAGACCAACAACTGGGACTGTCGGCGCCGCTGCAACAACCCGACGACGACGTGATCAACGCACCGCGAACAATCCAACCGCCAAGCACCCGCACCTTCCAAGCTCCTCCATTGCCCGCGCCATCGCAACGTGGCCCCGATCCGTCCGCGCTGTTTCGCAACACGGAATCATCGGCTTCATCTCGATCCCCCGCACCGAACCGTGTCAGCGTTCCTGTTCGCGAAGCGACCACGCGGCATCAAAACGTTCGACAAGTTGCCGCGTGGGACGAACTCCCTCGGCTACCAGCACCGCGAGCCAACTCATCCAATCCCGTTGCGACGCCGTCCACAAGACCTGCTTCGCCGGTCAAACGAGACAACAGCGACTGGCGTCCGGCGCCGTAGTGGACTGCCGGGGTTCTCTCTAACAAACTAGCGATTCGTCCAAGTTTAATTCTGGGGTTGCGGAACTGGTGCTTGAGTTTCGCCCGCGCTCAGGAACGCCTCGAAAGTCTCGACGACTTCCGCTACGGTTCCAGGCCTAAAATCAAAGGTTGACGAAGCCCGAGTGGTTAACCCCGCATGGCGATTGGGTAGAATCCTGGCTGACGCTTCGATGCGTCCCTGGATCAACACCATGAACTCGCTGGAATAATCACCGTGAATCACAACCGCTCTTCAGTATCCAATCCCGACGTGTGGACCAAATTGTCCGTCCTTTTGACCGTACTGGTTGCCATGTCGGGGTCCGTGAAGTGCCAGGATCCGGCTTCAGGCAACGTTGTTTGGTCCGAGGAATTCGACGGGGACTCGATCGACCGGAGCATCTGGACACATGACGTAGGCGGCCACGGATTCGGCAATGGGCAACTGGAATACAACACCCGACGCCCCGAGAATTCATACGTTCGTAATGGCAGTTTGGTGATCGAAGCACGCCGTGAATCATATGGCGGTAACGCGTTTACATCCGCAAGGATGCACACCCAAGGTGGTTTCGCGTTCCAATACGGTGACTTGGAGGCGCGGATCAAATTGCCCGACACGGCCGACGGTATCTGGCCTGCGTTTTGGATGTTGGGCAACAACTTTCCTGGAACGGTTTGGCCCAAGTGCGGTGAAGCCGACATCCTTGAAATCGGCGGTAAGGACGGAATCGAAAAGGGACTCCAACACCGCAAGATCAATTGCGCATTACATTTTGCCGGCGTGGACGAACAAAAGACCAGCTTGGTCCAGTGGTTTGACGCACCGGCCGATCTGCATCTTGACTATCACCTCTACCGGATTTCATGGACGCCAAAGCACATGAAGTTTCTGTTGGACGGAAAAGAATTTGGATCGTGGGATATCACATCGCCGGAGATGAAAGAGTATCACCAACCGTATTTCCCGATCCTGAATGTCGCGGTAGGTAGCTGGACGACTTCGTACACGGGGCTGGACACGCCCGAAAAAATCTCGGCGACACTGCCTGCTCGCATGCACGTCGACTGGATCCGGCTGTACGGAAATAAAGACACGAAAGTCATTCTGGGAAACAAGTCATCCGAGTAGACCGAACAAAGTTTGATCGCGCCGCGACATGCGCCTCGGTGTAATCCATTGTCGCCCGAATCGCGTCATCAACTACCGCTCCTTTCGCTTACCTAAAGTCAGACTCTGATGGACAACCAAGCGATCGCCAATGTCTTTGACGAACTAGCCGAGTTGCTGGAATTCAAAGGCGAAAACCCATTCCGCATTCGGGCCTACACCCAGGGCGCCAAAGCCATTCGTGACCTGGATGAATCGGTTGCCGACATCGTTGCGGACCCCAATCGTAAACTCAGCGATTTGGCGGGCATCGGTAAGACGCTTGCGGAAAAAACCGAAACTCTTCTTCAGACGGGCTCCCTGCCGCAACTGGAAAAACTGCGAAAGGAAGTCCCCGAAATCTTGATGCAAATGGCCCGCATCCCGGGACTGGGTGCAAAGAAAGCCGCCAAGCTTCACGACGAATTGAAGATCGATTCGCTCGCCGCATTGCGGTCGGCATGTGAATCGGGGGCGGTCGCCGAATTGAAGGGTTTCGGGAAGAAAACTGCGGAATCCATTCTCGAAGGCCTGTCGATCGCCGAACAGGCCGCCGAGCGAATCCGTTGGTCCGAGGGGGATCAACTTGCAAGATCGATCGGCAAGCACATGGAAGGTTGCGACGGAATTGAAAAAATGCAATGGGCCGGCTCCTATCGACGGGGCCGAGAAACCATAGGCGACTTGGACTTGCTGGTGGTCGCATCGGATCGCGACGCGGCCATGGATCGCCTGGAATCGTACGGTGACAAATCGCAAACCATCGCACGTGGCGACACAAAGATCTCGATCCGCGTCGGCAAGGCCTTTCAAGTCGACATGCGATGCGTCGAAGAGAATCAGTTCGGCGCGGCATTGCAATACTTCACCGGCTCACAAGCCCACAACGTCCACGTACGTCGCATCGCCAAAGAGAAAGGATTGAAGATCAATGAATACGGCGTCTTCAAAATAGACGACGATTCGCAAGTCGCCGGCGCAAACGAAGAAGACGTCTACGCATCAATCGGGCTGCCGTGGATTCCACCAGAATTGCGGGAAGACCGCAACGAATTGAAACAGGCCGAACAAAATGCATTGCCGGATTTGATCACCGCAGACGACATTCTGGGTGATTTGCACATGCACACGACCGCAACCGACGGACAAAACACGATTCGTGAAATGGCCGACGCGGCGATTGCAAGGGGATTGAAATACATCGCCATCACCGACCACAGCAAACGTGTCACGATGGCCATGGGATTGAACGCCCAACGGTTACGCGATCAATGGGAAATGATCGACGAGATTCGCCCCGAATACAAAGGCCGACTCGTCATCCTGAAAGGCATCGAGTGTGACATCTTGGAATCCGGCGGCATGGACCTGCCCGACGATGTCCTGGCCGAAGCCGATTGGGTTTTGGCGAGCGTTCACTACGGTCAACGGCAACCTCGCGAAAAAATCACTGAGCGGATTCTTGGGGCAATCGAAAACGAACACGTCGATTGCATCGCGCACCCGACCGGTCGTTTGATCAATCGGCGTCCACCCTATGAAGTCGACATGGACGCCGTCATGAAAGCGGCTGCCGCAAACGGAACACTGATGGAACTAAACGCCAATCCCGCGCGGTTGGATTTGAACGATGTGCATTTGGCCGCAGCCAAACGACTCGGAATCCCGATCGTCATCAGTACCGACGCCCATACGATCGATGGCATGGACGTCATGCAATACGGAATCATCCAGGCACGACGAGGCGGACTGACCAAGGCCGATGTGGCAAACACCAAACCCTTCAAACAATTTGAAAAACTGATCCGTTAAAACATCGCTCGGGAAAATCGCAATCACATGCCTCGGACCACAATCGACTTCGGGACCCGCCAGCCCATGGCCACGGTTGACGAAACATTCAAAACAAAACGCAAATTGACTGCGGGACGAACACCGCATCACGCGTGAATTGCAACTCGCCGGTCTCTTGGTCGATTTTGAAGATAGTCACCGAATTGGTGTTCTGTCCCGCAGCCAGAACCCAACGTCCACTTGGGTCAATATTAAAGTTGCGTGGCCAGGCACCGTGGATCGGTTCGACTTCGATCAGCGTCAACTCACCCGTCGTATCGTCAACCGAATACGCGGTGATCGAATCGTTGCCGCGATTGGCCGCATAGACAAACTTGCCGCTCGGATGAATTCGAATTTCGGATGAGCTGTTGAAGACTTCTTTTGCTTTGACCGATTCGGGCAACGTTTCAATCGTCTGGATCGGCGTCATGCTGCCTTGTGAGGCGTCATAATCAAATACTGTGACCGACAACGCCAATTCGTTTAGCACGTAGGCCTTTTTTCCGTTTGGATGAAACTTCATGTGGCGGGGTCCTGACCCAGGCGGGCAAATTCCGTAGCCGTGAGGTTGAAGTTTCCCGGCAGCACTGTCCAGTTTATAAATCACAACTTTGTCGAGTCCTAAATCTGGAACGAAAACGAATCGGTCATCCGGTGAGGTGCCGGTCCAATGGGCATGCGCCGTTTCTTGTCGCCCAGCAATCACACCCGATCCGGCCGGATGTTTTTGCAGATCGGTTCGCCGAGTCAAACTTCCCGTTGAATCCAAGCCGAAACATGCCGTCGACCCGGTGCCGTATTGCGCCGAAAATGCGCAGCGTCCGTCTCGGCTTACCGATACATGGGCCGCACCACCATCATCAATCGCGGCACTGCTGTCCTTCACCAAAGTTGCCTTTCCACCGCCTCCTTGAATGCGGTAGGCGACGATCGACGGCGTTCCATTGTCGCTCGCTGCGGCATACAACATCGCGCCGCTGGGATGTTTGGCCAAAAAACCGGGACTGCCGATCTCGGCGACCAATTCGATGTGACTTAGTTTCCCCGTCTCGGTATCAAACGCGCCGTGATAAATCCCTTTGCTGGGGCCATTTTTGGAAGTTGAAGTTCCGAACCAAACATCCACCGTTTCCGCCGTCGCCGACGAAAATGAAAAAGTAGTCATCATCAGCCCGATGGACAGAGTAAACGAACGACACAAACGACTGAGTTTCATGGAAGTGATTTGGGCAAGTGGTTGAAGAGTCGCGAAGTTCACAGGACGGTCGTTCGTGAAACAACCACCCGTGAAACCGAATCACGGGCCTGACAATCCTGCACAACCGGCAAATTCTACTCAACTGGTTCGCCGACGGTTTCCGATAGGGTGAGAGACAGGTTCTCTTTACGCACTTCACGAGATGGACGCATGCTACGCGGACACTTCAAATCATTCGCTATTTACTCGCTGATCACCTCCTTGCTTGCCAGCCCAGTCGTGGCCGCAAGCCCAGGTGACGCGTCACGCCGAGCCGCCTCGCGCGCCCACAGCTCGCGGCAAACGGCACCAGCGAATTCACAAAACAACTCACACTCGGCGGTCCAAAACGCGCTGGGGCTGCAGCCGATCGGTCAACGAGCTCCGATTCAACAGGTCGTCGGAAAACAACCGTCGGCACCAAAGACAGATCCGAATCGGACCCTGTCGCTGTTTCCGGGGCTGTTCGGAGGATCCCAGCGTCCATCAACCACCCGCTCAGGTACTCCGTCGCCGGCACAAACGCCCCGAACCTATTCGTCGGGCGCTGGCGAGAACGCCATCGCCGGCAAAGGAATCTTGACCGAACTTTTCGGTTCGCAAGATAACCATCAACCCCGGCCAGCCGCGCAGCCAGTTGCGTCTCAACCGTCAAGCGTCAATTGGCAAGGCATCCCCTACCATCAAGCGCGATCAAAACCGACGCCGCAAACTCAAACACCGATTCGCGATCCGCGTCCAGGCGAAACTCGACTCGGCCAGTCGACGATTCCCACCGCGCCACCAACAACGAATGTTGCCACTCCTTCCGTCCCGCAACCGCCAGCTTTGGCGCCGGCCCCGACCAGCCGACGAACCACGCCAACACGCGTCGTGTCCAGTCGAATCGAACACAGCGAACCGGCCAACTTGTCTCCACTTTCCAGTAGCCGTCGCCCTGGACGTCGTGACGTCCCCGCTCTGGACGCATCTGAAATCGCAGCGGCAAAAGATCTGCCCGCTTCGGATAGTGGATTAGTGCCATCGGTAACACGCCGCGAAATCAATCCCGAACCGGCTGCTACCGTCACGGCGGAAAAAGCCGCCAAACCGTCCGCCACGACAACCGCCGCAACCCCATCCACCAACGCGTTGCCGCCGAAAGATAACCAACCCAAATCGACCCCGTCGGCTGAGGTTGCGGTCAACCCGCAACCAAAGACGACAACAGGAATGACGACGACTGATGTGCCGGATCAAGACGTTGCGTTACAGGAATCATCCAACGCAGCGCCCGAAACCTCGTCCAACAACGTTGCCAACAGCGAAACCGCCGCGGCAGCTCCCGCTGACGTCGCAGTCAACTCGCAACCAACTCACAGCGGCCCTGCGGCAGCTAGCCTGATGCCACTGGAAACATCAACCGGCCCCATTCCCGTCGATCCGCCGGCTCCCAAACCGGCCGATGCGATCACAGCGTCAACCGTCGCAGCCAACACACTGGCTCCGGCACCGCAGTTACCGCCGACCGATCTGGATCAACCTCAGCCGATCGAACCACAGTTTGTCGCGCCGCGATTGCCGTTACCGTCGTCGCCCCAATTCGGACCGACCGGTGCGGTCGCCGGACATCGAAGCGGACCGCCCACATCGGCGTTCCAACCTCGCGTTCAACCACGTGCGGCTCTCAATCCCGCAACCGTTCCGTTTGGACCCGCGGCTGGTCCGATCGGGTCCGGCGTCTCACCACAGCCGGCTGCTTCAGAGTACCCGACGACGCCGGACGCCGCCCAATTCGCACAACAGACGCGTCTTCCTCAACAAACGGCGTTGCCGCCGCATTCGGTACTTGCACCTCAAATGCCGGCACCAACATACAACGGCGGAAACGCGTTCACGCAAACGCAACGAATCGCCCAAAACCCGTACCCCTACAGTCGTGATCCGTACGCGGTACCTCAAACGGCAGCGTCCAACGGCGTCATACCTTACGGCGGCCAGTATGCCGAACAGTACAGCGGCCAGTATGCCGGTCAAACGCAACCGACTCCTTCACCTGCGACCGCTCCAACAATTGCGCCGTCGATCACATCACCCAGAAGCGGACTTGGCGCACCGACGGAATCTGCCGAAACAACTTATTCGGCGGCAACACCGCAATCGCTGTCACAAACCCCTGCGTTACCACCGACTGCTGATCAAACTTCGATCGCCTCTGACACTTACACCAACGGTCACGGCGCCGGCGCTCCGTTTATTGACCATCCGTTTGAATCCCCACAGCAACCGAGACCCGCGATCAACCGATCGGCTTCTGAATTGCCCGCCGGTCAAACCGCCGTCGCGTCGGAATTGCCAGGCATCCGGGTCATCACGCACGGACCATCAAGCGTGACGATTCGGCAAACTCACGAATTCGAAATCCGAGTTGAAAACCGCGGCTCGATCGATGCCTCGGGTCTGATGGTACGAACGGTCGTACCGGACTGGGCCGAAGTCAAAGGCCAAACATCCTCGCGGGGCTCCGTTGAAAACCAAGAACTCGACGACAGCAACCGCTTGGTCTGGTCGATCGATTCGTTGCCTGCCGGAACGACTGAAAAAATGTTCGTACGTTTGCAGGCTCGCCAAAGCGGGATGCACAAGTTGGATGTCGACTGGACATTGATCCCGCAAAAGAGCGTGGCGAAAATCGAAGTTCGTGAACCAAAACTCGACCTGGTCATCGAAGGCCCGGAAGAAGTCGTGTACGGCGAATCACAGACCTACAAAGTCCGAGTGCTGAACCCCGGTGACGGAATCGCGGCAAACGTTGTCTTTACCTTGTCGCCCAATTCATCGACGCCTCAAACTCAACGCATCGGCGACATCCCGAGCGGTAAAGAAGCGCAGTTCGAAGTCGAATTAACCGCCCAAGATCTGGGTGATCTTAAGATCCATGGATTGGCCGCCGGTGATTTGGGACTGAAGGCTCAAGCCGAAAAAACAATCCTCGTTTCTTCGGCAGACTTGGAAGCCGTCTTGGCCGGCCCCGAAATGCAGTATCAAAACACCGACGCGATGTACCACCTGCAGATCACCAACAAAGGGACTGCGACCTGCAAGAACATCGTCGCCAACTTGGCCTTGCCACCAGGCGTTCGTTACCAAGGCGGGATCGACATCGCAAAGAAACACGGAACAAAGCTGAGCTGGGAAATCGAATCGTTGCCACCCGGATCGTCTCGCGATTATGAATTGAACTGTACGATGGTCTCACCCGGAAAGCAAACCTTCGATTTCGATGCAATGGGAAGCGCCGCCGGTAAAGCAACCGTCGCGCTCAGCACCAACGTCGAATCGATTGCCGACCTGGTGATGACGATCCAAGACCCCGCAGCCCCCGCGCCGGTTGGCACGGAGGTCGTCTACGAGATCTTGATCAAGAATCGAGGCAGCCGCCAAGCCCAAGGTGTTCGCGCCATTGCCCAATTCAGTGAGGGGATAGAACCCCGCCGCATCGAAGGTCACACCGGCCAGGTTCTGACGGGCCAGGTGCTGTTCGATCCGATCGAAACCATCCGCCCGGGTGAAGAAATTCGGATTCGCGTGATCGCCGAAGCGGAAACCGAAGGCCATCATCGATTCCGCACCGAAATCCGATCGGGCGAAACCGTGCTGGTCGCCGAAGAAGCGACTCAATACCTGAGCAAACGCGGCGAACGAGTCAGTCGACGTAGCTCCAGCAGTGCTCGCTAAAGAATCAGACACTCTGAAACCGCAAATCGTGGGTGATCTCAGCGATGCCCCACACGCGGATGCAGACTGGTGCACTCAAGTCGGACAAAATAATGTGTCCGACTTTATCATTACTCGATTACGCGATCGGGTAAGTCGCGTAACACGTCTTCCCAGGTCTCGCAGCGCGTTAAACAATTTACCACCTCGGGCAGTGGCAAATCATAAATCTTGGAAAACAGGAACTCGCCCTCGTCATCATTCGTAAACGCCAATCTCTCTCGTGGCGGATCGAACTGCGAATCAATCCCTTGCCGGTTGCCCCGCGCGTCCACGCGGTACC
>JAGQPO010000347.1 GCA_020426665.1 Planctomycetales bacterium | reverse complement strand
CATCGCGACATCAAGCCGGAAAACATTCTGATGGCCAAGGACGGTTCGGTAAAGATTGCCGACTTCGGACTTTCGCGGATACTTGGAAATGAAACTCAATCGGCGGCACTCACACGTACGCATCAAGTCATGGGGACGCCGCGTTACATGGCTCCCGAACAACTGGCCGGTACCCACAGCGTTGACCATCGTGCCGATATCTATTCGCTGGGCGTTGTCTTTTACGAAATGTTGACCGGCGAGCTTCCGATCGGACGCTTCGCAGCGCCGTCACAGAAAGTCGAAATTGACGTGCGTCTTGACGATGTTGTGCTGCGAACGCTTGAGGCGGAACCGCAACGTCGATATCAGCATGCAAGCCAGATTAAATCTGACGTGCAGACCATCGCTTCAACGGAGAACCCGGGGCTGGCACGTACGATCGATTTGGCTGACGTTGACCGACCGGCCGATGGCGTGGCACCTGGCACCCCATCGACCGCAAGTCTGCAGCAACAGGAATTGGCCGCGCGGCTGTTACTGTCTCGGCGCGAATTGATGAACCGTGTCCGGATGTCCTTGCGGCCGCTGATGCGCGGACAAGTCATCCAAATTTTGATCGGCGTTGCGATCATCGTACTGGGCGTTCAATGCTGGGCGCTCAACATGGATGTGCCGCATCGCGTGATTTGTGGGGCGATTCTGCATCTGTATGGGATTCTCGTGATCGCCGCCGGCGCAGCGGTTTGCACAAGAATCAATCGCATCGACTACTCAGAACCTGTCGATCAGATTCGCGACAGGCTTGCCTCACTGAGAAGCGTCTACCTTCAGGTCGGAGGCGTCATCGGATTCCCATGGTGGTTGATGTGGATCCCGGTTGCTGTTGCGATTCGCTTCGATTTCGTGATGCACCCGTACTCACTGGTACCGTCGCTCATCGTCGGCGTGATCGGAATGGTTGTGTCGTACTGGCTTTATCTTCGCGTCCAAAAATCCGACAGCCCCTCGGCCGAAACGTGGCGAAAAAGATTTGCCGGTGACAGCATCGCCAACGCATCGCTGGCGCTGAAAGAAATCGAGCAAGCACAGATTCAGTAACCTGGGCAACCGCTGAACCGCAGATTCGTTCTCAATTTATCCTCCACCGACTCCGGAGTTCAAGATTAGCACTTCATTCGATACCGTTGTCGACACAGACTCCAAGGAGCACGCACCGAAGTCTTTAGACTTCGGACCCGTTCCTCTCATTCAACCAACGATCCAGCGGCGACACGACTTGGACGCATTGCGGGCGATCGCGATGTTGCTTGGGATTGTGCTTCACGCCGCGATCTCGTTTGCTCCAATTCCGTGGTCCGTCAAGGATTCTCAGCAGAGCGATGTCTACTATGTTCTGTTTGCCGCAATCCATGGTTTTCGAATGCCGCTGTTCTTTATGCTCAGCGGATTCTTCACGGCAATGCTGTGGCGGAAACGGGGACTCGGCGGATTGATCAAGCAGCGACTGAAAAGAATCGCGCTGCCACTGTTTTTGAGTTGCCTTACGATCGTACCGGCAATGTGGGCCGTCAGCAGTTTTGTCAGTCGGCCGTCACCATGGGGTTCACAGAACGCCGCCGTCTGGCAGGCCGTCGTTTCGGGTGATACCGATCGCGTTCGGGGCGCCATTGAATCGTCCGAAATTGGTGTCGACGCGGTCAGCCAAGATGGCGCGACACTGTTAACGGTGGCCGTGTTTCTTGGACATACCGACATGGTAGAGATGTTGCTGCAGGAGGGAGCGGACGTCCATCAGCGAAACCGTGACCAGGGCACGGCTTTACACAGTGCCGCCTTTGTGGGTCGGTCGAAGGAAGCCGCTATCCTGCTGCGTGCCGGTGCCGATGCGGACGTGATGGACACAAATCACCAGACCGCCAAGGATCTGTTGAAGATCGATTTTGGCACCACCAACTTCATTGCAACCTCATTCGGGCTTCAGCTTGATGAACAGGAATTGAAGGCCAATCGAGCCGACATCGCCAATCAGTTGGGAGTACAGGAGTATCTTGGATCGGCGTCCAATGACTCGGAACGTCCGGTCTGGGAAGCAATTAGGGGGCTATTGTTTCAGTTTCCGGTCTTCATGCACCTGTGGTTTCTCTGGTTCCTGTGCTGGCTGATCGCGGCATTTCTGATGTATCCAGCCTTCGCCAAAGCGTTCAGAATCCAGAAACTTCCGAAGTGGCTGGTGTGTTCCCCGGTCAGTCTGTTGTGGTTGATTCCGCTGACGATGTTGCCCCAGTCGTACATGAGCCCTGGCAGCTTCGGGCCGGACTCGTCGATCGGTCTGCTTCCCATCCCCAGCGTGTTGGCATACTACGCGGTCTTCTTTTTCTTCGGCGTGATTTACTGGGACGTGGATGACAGCGATGGCCGCCTGGGACGCGGATGGATGTTCAGTCTGCCGGTTGCAATGCTGATCGTGTTTCCGATCGGCTTTGATCTGGTAACGGGGACGTTTGGTGTCATTTCATCACCGAAAGATCCTGCACTGAGATCGCTCGCCACAAATTTTTTACAGGCCTTGTTTGTATGGTTGATGACGTTTGGATCGATCGGCATGTTCGGTCACTTGCTGCATCGCGAAAGTAGAACCCTGCGGTACATTTCCGACTCGTCGTACTGGCTGTATCTGATTCACCTTCCGTTGGTCCTGCTGGCCCAGTGGTTTGTGAAAGAGATTCCGGTACCCGCTTTTGTGAAATTCACGGGCATCACGATCGTGGTCTCGGCATTTTTGCTGCTGACCTACGAGTATGGAGTTCGATACACGCTGATCGGTCGAATTTTAAACGGTCCGCGGCAAAGGGCGGGCGAGCGATGACAAATCAGTCCAAGACTACTGAGACCACGCGAGCGGCCTTGCCACGACTGAACAGTACGGTAAGTCATGCACAGCATGACCTACTTAGTTTTTTCGACCCGACTGATCGTCGTTAAGGTGATTGTAGTGCCGCACCATTTCAAGGATTGCCCTGACAACCGCGCCACAACCACCACCGTCCCATGTCGGCTTGTCCGACATG
>JAGQPO010000346.1 GCA_020426665.1 Planctomycetales bacterium | reverse complement strand
GCGGAAGATATGCGCTCCATTATTGACGAATGGGAGCGATTCTGGTTCCTGGATTCCCCCAGCCACCTGACGCCGATTCGGACCCACGGCGGGATCATGTAACGATTCGCCAAACCCATCGCACGCTTCCCTTTTGAGGGTAAGGAAAGCGTGCGAGGCTATCGAAGACTCAAACGCCGCATCCACCATCGCAATCACGCGACGGTGGATGTTTCTAGTGCAAATGAAACAACATTAACGAATTATGTTGGTCAACTCTTCCAGCATCTGATCCGATACCGTGATCGTTCGGGCGTTTGCCGAAAAACCACGTTGAGCAACGATCAGCTGTGTGAACTCTTGAGCGATGTCCACGTTTGACCGTTCAAGTTGGCCGCCCATGATTTGGCCGCGATTACCGGCCATGCCGCGGCCGAGAGATGCTTCCCCGCTGCTCATGGACTGTTTGAAGTAGTTGTTTCCGACGGCATCCAGTGCATTCGGGTTGCTAAAGGTTGCGATCGCAAGTTGTGCCAGAGGAATCGCGCGACCGTTCGAAGCAAGCCCTGTCAGCTCTCCGGTCGTGGAAACCGCAACCGAAGTCAACGATCCGGGCGGAATTCCGTCTTGCGTCTGAGTGATCGAAAAGTCGGTTGCCAAGTGACTCAAACCTGAGAAGTCCAGCGCGATTTCTTGCGTTGACGTGATCCCGTTGAACTGAATCTCGATGTTTGCGTCTCCAACGCCAGTTAATCCTGCCAAACCATAACTGCCGTCTTCGTTAAAAGTCAGGTTGTAAACAGAGTCATCTAACAGAACGCCTGACTCGGCGCGGATGTCTGCGGTGACGGACCAAGTGTTGGCGGACTCTTTCAAGAAATCAAAATTGATTCGATGGCTTTCGCCGCGAACGTCAAAGACTTCCATCGACAGCTGAAATGTGTCGCCGCTGGAACCTTGTTCGCTCAGGAACATTGAGTTTGCGGAAAAGCTGGACCCGCCGACGTTTCCACTGGCATCTCGCAACAACAGGCTAAGAAAACCTTCGCCTGTCGTGTCCGACGTTACCGACAAAGTCCCGTCGGGCGCCAAGGCCGCCGTGGCTCCCGTCAACGCACTGTTCAGAGAGTCAACCAAGTCTTGAAGCGTCGCAGTTTCGGCTGCAAGTGTCGTACTGAACGGTGTTCCATCCGGATTGGTACCAGAGATTTCAATAATGTCTCCGGCAACGTAATCGGCGGTATTGATCGTAAGATCCGACAGCAACGTCGTACCGTCTGCGGTACCACCACTGGTGGAAAAACCAGTGAACGACTGCAGAACTTCTGCGATCGGAGGCGACGCGCTTGACGGCAAATTGCCTACGAAATTGACCATGCTGCTCTTTTCACCAGCGATGGGGGCGCCAATCGGTACATTGATGAAACTTTCGCCGATTTCTTGGAACGGGACACCTCCGTCGGTTCCTTCGCCGACGTCACCGATGCGTTGGACCAAAAAACCGGTTGACGGATCGACCAAGCGTCCGTTGGCGTCAAGTGAAAAGGCACCAGCTCGAGAGTAAACATTGTCGTTCGATTGGCCCGCCAGAGTGAAAAAGCCTTCGCCCTGAATTGCAAAATCAAAGATGTTCGAAGTCGACTCCAGCGTGCCCTGACTGAAACTTCGAGCGATTTGCGCCGTCTGAACGCCGGTACCGATTGCTTGCGGGTTGATACCACCACTGTCCTCCGTTGCCGCCGACGCACCGCGGGCAACGTTATACATCAAGTCGCTGAAGATTGCTGATTGGGACTTGAATCCAACCGTATTCATGTTTGCCAGGTTGTTTGCTACGACATCCAACTTTTGTTGGTGCGTACGAAGTCCTGTGATTCCTGTCATCAAAGATCTAGACATGATTTGCCCCGAGTTCGTGTTGTGAAATGATGATAAATAATTGCGAAATGATTGTTACAAACGGCTCTACGCTGCTTCCGCAACACGAGCGATTTGGTCAAGAGAAACAGTTTGCCCGTCGACGAGAACCTGAATTGAGTTGTCGATGTTGAAGACTTCGGTTGCGGTTCCAGACCGAATCTCGCCCGACGCAGCATCTCGATAGTCCACCGATTTTCCAATCAGATTTACGCCCTGCGTCAACTCCTGGAGTTGCAGAAACTGGCCGAATGAAGCGTTCAGATTTTCGATGCCCTCCAGGATCGAAAACTGTGTCAAGTCATTGATTAGCGATTCCTGGTCGACCGGGTCCACCGGGTCTTGGTGTTGAAGTTGAACTGTCAAAAGTTGGAAGTAATCAACGGACGCGGTTTGTGATGATATTCCCTGCATTTGCATCTCCTTATGCAACGATGTTGACGCCGCCCACCGAAACCGATTCACGGCTCACAGGCGCGGCAGCTTTTGTTTTCGTTTGGTAGCTAAAGTCGTCTGAGCCTTCTCGCTTGCTCGACTCGCCGGATGATTGCTCGTCGTGAAAAATGTGTACGTCTGATGATTCGAACCCCAAATCCGACAGCGTGTCCATCAGCATGTCGCGTTGTCCAATCAATAGTTCGCTTGTTGTAAACTCGGTCGTGACAATTCGTGCCTCAATTGAGTGTTCGTGCTGCGTGACTTGAATTCTCAAATTCCCAAGTTCAGCGGGATGGAGCTCAACTTCGACGGTTCTTCCATCCAGTCGCAAACTGGACGCCATTGCATCCCGGATGACCTGACCGGACTTCTTAATCGCGGCCGGCGACGACATGTCGCCGGCAAACTCTTCCAGAGAAAGCGAGTGAATGACTTGATCGTCTGAAGATGCCTGTCTCTGCAAATACTGGTCAAGAGCCGTCCGTCCATCCATCCAATTGCCGTGGTTTGACTCCGTCCGAACAACATCCAGTGTGCTGTCGGGGCGCTGATGATCGGTCGCCATCTGTTGTACCTGGTCGGACCCACCATCCCCGAATTCTCGCTCTACGTTAGTCTTTCGGTCACTCGTTTCCGAAACGCCGGGCGAACCAGGAAATTCAGTTTCGACGGTTCCGTCATTACTTGCCTCATCGGCCATCTCTGTTTCGTCGACTTGTCGAGTATTTTCGTCAACGCCAGAAATGTTTGATTGCGGGTTCATTGCCGACGCGACAGCAGCCGCGGACTCCGAACGATATGGTTGTTGTGCCGAGTCTGTAGATTCTATTTGCGACAGTGTGGAATTGACCGTTGCTGTTGCTATGTCAGACGTTTCGAGTCGAGTCTGTGCCGTCTCATCTGCGCTCGAAGTCGTTGGTTTTACAGACTGAGCGGATTCGTCTAAAGCAACATTGTCTGCAGCAAGATTCGCCGCAGGTACCTGTTGTTGCGTTACGGAAGCGACTCCAACGTCCGAAACCACTGAGACATTCGCGGGCTGTTGGTCATCAGCGATGTCAGCTCCGGGAGAAAGGGAATCTGATTTGTCACTCGGAGAATCGGCGTGGCCAGTCGTTGCGTTACCCTGAGTCTGTGCAAGTAGTCGGTCGGCATTTGGCAAAATTGATTCATCAACGCTGCTGTTCAATATCGTCGAACCCGATTGAGCGGCTTGCAGAATCGTTATTGCCTGAGGCGTCTCTTGAACAGGCGTGCTACTCACCGTTTGATCTTGTCGTCCAATCTGATCTAGTGAAGCAGGAGATTTGTCGAAGGGCGGTACCGACAATCCAGCGTCCACATCATTTGCGTTCTTGGGAGCAACAACCGAGTTAACGACTTGTTGGGGCTTCGGCAAATTGATCGTGGTGTTGGTCGATGTGATGGATGTTTCCGATGATGTCCCAGCAACGTTCTGAACCAATATCGCTTCACTTTGAGAAGCGACTTCGGAGCCTGCGCTACTTGAATCCAGGTCGCCTGCCGTAACAATCACCGACTCCCCGGAATCGAATGAAGCAGACGAGTCGTTGGACAGCCCAACTATATTCGGTTGAACGTTCGCGATCGACGCGATCAACGAATCGCTTTGCAAATCGGATGAATTGGCAAGGTTCAACGCGTCATCGTCTAGGTCGGAATCCAGATCGGCCGTGGGCTCCTCCGAATCACCGTCAGCAACAGCTTTCGTCGCTTCCAGCTTTGACGCGTCCACGTCCACCAATGTAGCAGCCACAGACGAGTCGAGCTGGCCTGTCGTCAATTGCATCATTATTGCAGACGAATAAACTTCCCCCGACGCGATCGCGTCTACCACGTCCGTGACGTTTAGTTCTGTCGAATCAGCCTGAGACTCTTGGATTGCCGCGGACAACTGTCCGGAAATGCTTCCCACGGCCACAGTCGCTTCGGTTCCAAGGTTTCCCATCGCTAGTGCGTCAGAAGAATCCAATAGATTCGCGGTTGAACCATCCATTAATTCAAATTGAATCCGATTTGAATCAGAGATCACCTGAGCGAAGTTGGCTAATTGTGTGATGGCATCCGACGGAAGAGGGTTATCAGTCGTTTGGAAGTTGCCAACTGTGCTTTGCGATTCGGAGTCCGCGGATAATTTTGCGACAACAGATTCAAACGATTCAAACGCTCCTGAAGAATTCGTCGACGACCGGCTCGATTGCGGCGTCGGACCACATGATGCAAGACAAGGAAAAGCGGAAAATGGATTCGTCATTTTGCCCTCTAAGTGAAAATCCGCCCAAAGACACGCCCCAATCACCTTGGCAAATGTCGTGCCAATCAAGTCAGAGAGGTAAAATGACTTTGATCTGCATGAGCCCTCTGCGCAGTTGGAGCAGTCGTCATTTCTGAGATTGATTCAAGTCAACACGCAGGCAAAACTTGCGTTGATCAACGCAATTGTTTCCTTGCTATCGAAGGTGAGACTTTTTAAAGACTGATTTTGGGCAGTGTCGTTGATCGCTCCGCGATCAGGCGTTTTGATCGCGGAGCGATCAACGACAATGAAGAGGCTTGCAATCGGAAAGAAAAGATTTGACTGAATCGCGAGTGTTCCGTCGCAACAAGACTTTCGGCGATTCCTGACTGCGATCGAAACTTTTGACGAATTCCGCTACCGCAAGTTCGAATTGGAACAGTGCGCTAAGCGGCTTTCTTTGTCGTCCGATCGGATTCTCGATAACGCTTGATTTTGTTGGTCAGCGTTCTCGGTGAGACTCCAAGCTTTTCAGCAACGATACGACGGCTGCCGAATCGGTTGATCGCCGCAGTGATGATCTGGCGCTCGACGTCTTCCAGGTTGGTGTGCAGCCAATGCTCGGGCAATCGCTCCTGTTGAGCGTCAGGCTGGGACGTAGTAAAGTCCATCGGATCAGCGTCCGAGTCGTCACTTGGATCAAGCCTAAGGTCGTCAACACTGATGAGTCGGCTATCGGAAAGCACACAAGCTCGATGGATGACGTTTCGAAGCTCTCGCACATTTCCGGGCCAGTCGTAGTGGGCCAGCGCTTTCATCGAATTTGAATCCAGCCCATCGATATGAACCTGTGCTTCGCGGCGAAATTGTTCGACGAAATGCATGGCTAACAACGGAACGTCTGTGATGCGATCTCTTAGCGGGGGAATCGCAATTTCAATGACATTGATCCGATGAAACAAATCCAGCCGGAAGTTCCCTTTGTCAATTTCGTCTTTAAGGTCACGGTTGGATGCAGCGATGACGCGGACGTCGTGTTGAATTGGCGAACTGCTACCGACACGCTCGAAGCACTTTGATTCCAAAACACGCAGCAGCTTGGCCTGGGATGCGATCGGGATTTCACTCACCTCATCAAGCATCAAAGTACCGTCACCGGCCAGCTCAAATCTGCCTTCCCTTGACGAAACGGCTCCAGAAAAGGCCCCTTTTTCATGTCCGAATAATTCGCTCTCCAGCAAGTTCTCTGGAAGTGCGGCGCAGTTGACCGTGACCAAAGCCTTTGCCGATCGCGGACTGGATTGATGGATCAATTGCGCAAACAGTTCCTTGCCGGTACCGCTTTCGCCGGTGATCAAGATGGGTGCGTTGGATAATGCCGCACGCATCGCGAACTTGATCAATTGCTTGATCTTCTGAGATTGTGTAATGATCATCCCACGTGCCCCAGGATGCGACCGTTTTTCGCCCGTTAGGCCTGATGGTTGCCTCTGTATGCGTTTTGCATTTGAACTGCTCGGACGCTGCCTTGTATTTTTGGAAACAGCCGACGGAGAGACTCGGCGGACGCTTTTTCCAGGCTCGCGAGTTTCGGCATCAGTGTTTTTACGACTTCAATCGTTTGGTCAGTGATCGCTTGCAGTTCGGCGCCGACGTCGTCGCCGTTTTCTCGGTATGCGTCCCGGAGTGGGCGAAGCAATTCCTCGATGCGTTTGATCGGCTTCATCTGTTCACTGATCGCATCGATGTTACGGTTTGAGTCGTTGTCCAGAGCATCGACGATATTGCAAAGCTGTTCGTATTGTTGCTTTAACTGGGTCGTTAAATCAATAAGCGTTTGTTCTTCAACGATTGACATGGCTGCTGGCCCTTTCCAATAGTGAACCAAATTCGGACGACAGTTCAATCATTTTCGTCCGTGTTTCATTTGACGCGCTGGCATGCTTCAGCCACCACTGGGCAGCCTTGACTGGATAATCAGACGATTCTTCGTTCGCGATTTCTCGCAATGTGCCTTCGGCAGTACTAAAGTCGCCGGTTCGGCGTTGGCACAAAGCGACCAGCAGGTCCAACCAGGTTCGATCCGACTGAGATAGTTTTGACACTTCAACTTGCCTGAATGCCTTTAAGGCTGCTTCATAGTTGCCGGTCTGGTAAAGACTTTCTCCGAGAGCAAGCGTATTGACAGGTTTAGACAGAATGCGTTGGCTTGATACTGAAGTACCTTTATCCTCAAGCGGCTCAGGAGTGTGCTGTTCGTCTGGCGCCTGCAAGCTTTCGTCGATCGCGGTGGTCGCGGTCGAGGACTGGTTCGCCTCGGGACCGTTCGCCGACTGCGACGGCTCGTTGACAACTCCACCCGGTGACGCCAGAACCGGTGCAGCGACGCCACCCTGGATCGGGTTGGCCTGTTTGAAGGCGTCGGACATTTGCCGATCCCGGCGCAGACGCTGCAAGATTCTAATCCGTTCACGAATCTCTGACATGCTACGAGTCGCGTTGCCTGATGATGCGGCTTCGTTATCCGCGTCATCGACTTTAGGTCCCTGAAGCGATCCGATTCCCATTGAAAATGCGGTTGATGGTTGTTGCAGCGATGTTTCCGCAGGGGACGGAATCTCCGCCGACTGACGAACTTCACGTGCTTGCTGGGTTGATTTGATCAACGCGTCAAGCCGCGCCTGTACATCAGGCCGATCCGGCATTTTCTCCGACATAATACTTCGCAATGTCGGAGTGTCGTCGCCGGGCGATTGGCCGACCGATATCGCCGACTGGAATTGCACCAGCAGCAATAACATGAACAACGCAATGGTGATCGACAACTTGTTGCCAATCGCTCCGCACAGCTCCACTTCCTTTCGTCTTGTCACTGGCAAGTCATTCTTCCGGTATTTCACGGTGCGTCTCCCGTCTGGCCGGCCACGACGCTGTCATCGTCGGACGATGAATCGACCGGGTCCGGTAAAAGGCCGGCAAAGCAAAGCGCGGCCGCGTAGTGCTGGCCCGACCGCTGCAGGACTTGGCCAAGTTTATCAAGTGCCTTGGCCTTCATCGCCTCGTCAACGTTCATCCGCAAGATCCGTCGACAAATCGCTTCGGTTTGCTCCAACTGTCCCATATCCAATTGTATGGACGCGTGAAGAAATAGTACGGTCGGCAGCAAGTCCGCCGACACCGATCCGAATGATTCAACGGTTTCGTTCGCTCGCGCGAGTTCAGAAGCCTGGTAATAAGTCTCGGCAAGTTGCAGGCGAATCTTCTCGTTCCAATATCCTGGCGGGGCGATGTCGAGCGCCAATTGCAAACTATCGATCGCTTGCGAACGGAGACCGACGGAGGCAAATGCGTCCGAGACGATCAGCGCATCGGCGAAAGTGGTGACGTCTTTCGGGTCAAGCGCCGCCAATGCCATCACCAAACGCTGCCCCTCATCTTGCAAACCTTGCTTCGGCTGCACGTGCTGAAAGCGAGCGTAAGTTCCGAAAACACTCGCAAGCCGTTTGATCGGCTCGGTGGTAAGATCGTCCGACGCATCGAACAGGACCGCGTTTGCGGAAAATGGATCGTCCGCCAAAAGGTAGGCGCGTGCGAGTGTCATAACCGTTCGGCTGATCACCTTGGGATCGTCGGCCCGACGCAGTCCGCGTGACGCGGCGGTGACTGCTTTCCCCGGTTGGCCAAATTCCAATTCCAGCTCGCCAATCATGGCGTAAACGTGAGCCTGCAGCGTGGTCGAGAGCGTCTGGTCCAATGCCAAGTAGCACGCGTGCAGCGAGTTTAATTTTTCGCCGCGCACCAAATCCAGCGATGCTTCGTTGAAGAACAGTTTTGCACTCAATTCGTTCGTCGGACTCGACTCCCGAGCGGCGCGGTACTTGTCGGCGGCGACATCCCAACCGCCAGATAATCTTGCATTGTTTCCATCGTTCATCATTGCTGCGGTCCGCTCGACTCCGTTGGAAAAATTGAGCTGGACTTGCTGGAGCATGCGTTGCACGCGGGCAAGGTCAAAAGATGCGGAATCGCGCTCGGTCAATTCGTCGCGATGCATGATGGTGACCATGCCATTGGTTTGGCTCCACGTCAAACGCAATGACTCCAACATCTGATCCAGCATGATCGATACGGGAATGACCGGCGATTCGACATTGGTCAGCCGACCGACCAATTCGGACTTGGCTTTTTCAGTCACGTTCAACGTCAAACCGCTCATTGTTTCCAAGTTGGAAAGGACGGTCAGCACTGCCACACCGCTTAAGTGGGCATCGAACAGGATTAGAGACACATCACCGGGAGGATTCTGCAGCAACGTCAAACCGGTTTTTCGGTTTTCCGGATTCGGCGTCAATGAGGCCAAGTCCGCCAGGTCAAGGATCGGCTTGATGACCAATGGGCACCAGTGGTACTCCATCGGTTCGTCTTGCAATGCTTGTTGAACGACGGGAGATAGCAATAAACGTTTCTGTAAACAATCGGCCAATTGGCGAACGATTGATTGACGAATCAGCTCGGGCTGGCTGTCGTTCGCGTACTGCAGGTACATTTCACTTAGTAACGATATCGCGTCATCAAGTTGGCCCCGTCCTTCCCAAACACGCGCGGTACCCAGCAGTCCCGCCAACTGCTTCACGGACCCGGATTCTGAAACGCGTATTGCGCTTCGGTAGTGTTGCTCCGCTTGATCGTACAGGCCCGCAAGTTCCGCAGACAAACCGAGCCGTATCAAAACTGCAGTGTCGACCGGCAAGTCTGCTCGTTGCCACAGCTTGCTGTAGTGCTGATAGGCGCCGACATAATTTCCACCGACCAACAAACCGTCGCCCAACTTCAGAACGCTGAAGTCGATCGGTTGGCTGCGTTTGGATTCTGGCGCAAGTTCGTTCCAGATACCTTGCTGTTTTTCAACTTCGACGGAAGGTGCCTCCTGCGGCTGCAAATCGACCTGAGGGTTATCCCTCACATCGATGTTCTCAACCGGTTTTTGAGCAGCGACGGGCTCGGCTGACGTATCAACGAGCTTTGTTTCAGAGACTTGTGTCGGTGCCACATCGCTGTGAACTTGTGCATCGGGTACTGAAGCGTCAGGCCAATTGTAGACCAGCCCTCCGACCGCTCCGGCCGCAAGAAAGGCTGAAATCCACAAGGCTTCCGTTCGAAACACCACGTTCCATCCTGACAAAGACATGCTCGAATCAGTATGACCGAGCGCTGTGAAATGGGTGGAACCGATGCATTCAGAAAATGCATTATGGCCCCTGCATTCGTTACGGGTCTATCGACTGAAAAAGCTTTGCGGCTTGAAGATTTTATACGCAAGTTCGCCGTGGGCCTCTCGACAACCATTTTCAGTCACCCATTGCGGAGAGAGGAAAATGAGAATCAACCCAATTGGAAATTCGCAGTCCGCCCAATACAAGCGGCTCGAATCCCAGGTAGCGGCCCAGCAGGCTGAGACGTCATCGTCGACCCAGACACCCACGTCTTCGACCTCGATTCAACTTGATTCGATTCGCGATTTATCACAGGTCCTCGAACAAGCAGCTGATGTGCGAGAGTCCGTGGTTGAGGCAGTTAAACTGAAATTACAAACCGGTGAATACCTTACCAAACAGGCTGCGGCCGACACGGCAAGGTCCATTCTTGATTTGTAAGCTTGCGGGGGGCACTCCTTACACGCAAGTTGCCACGGACGCACTCTTTGTCATGGACGTTTCTTTGAATCCCCTATCCAGAGTTAGCGAGAAATGAGCTTAACAATAACCAACAACGTCGGCGCTCTGAATGCCCGCAATAATTTGAACCGATCCTCCAACGCGTTGAACAAGTCGATCGAACGACTGTCGACGGGTTTCAAGGTCAACCGAGGTGCAGACGGTCCTGCGGCTCTTGTGATCTCCGAAAAACAACGGGCTCAAATTGCCGGCCTTCGAACCGCCATCGAAAACACAGAGAAAGCAGTTGCGGTCGTTCAAACGGCTGAAGGTGCTCTGAACGAAATCAACAGCATCCTGATCAAAGTTCGTTCTTTGGCATTGGATTCGGCTAACTCCGGTGTCAACGATGCCGACGCGTTTGCCGCCAACCAAGCTGAAATCGACAATGCTCTTGAGACGATCAACCGAATTTCGTCAAACACGCAATTCGGCGAAAAAGCACTGCTTGACGGAACCGCCGGTGTTACTGGTACGACCAGCGACGCAGACGTTACATTCTTGAAAGGCGGAAGCTCCACAAGCGATGGCACCTACGCCGTTGCTGTGACAACCCAAGGCGAACGAGCCAACATCACTGCCGGAACGTCGCAAACCGGTACGCTTGCCGCCGACGAAGTTCTTTCGATCAATGGCGTCAGCATTACGTTGAACTCCGGATTGAGCCGCGCCGGCGTTGTCGCTCGAATCAACGAATTCACCGACCAAACCGGTGTGATCGCAGAAGACTTCAACGGCGGAAACCGTTTGCGTTCCATCGAGTTCGGCTCGGAAGCTGAAATCACTGTCGTCTCTGATACCGCGGCCGCTGCGACGTCATCCGGATTCGGTACGACGTTGAACACCGACCAAGGTGTCAACATTGCCGGTACCATCGACGGTGCCGCTGCCTCCGGAAAAGGCGACACGCTGACCAGCGTTTCGGGCGCTTCCAAGGGCACCGTTGTTCGCGTTAGCGACTTGGCGACCAACGCCATCCTGACCGAAACCGGTGCACAAGGTAACGTTTCGATCCAGAACAACGCTCTGGTGTTCCAAATCGGAGCCAACCAAAACCAAACCGCCCAAATCGCGATTCAATCGGTTAACGCCGACTCGCTGGGCGTCGCGGTCACCGGCACCAAGTTCAACAGCCTGAACGAAATCGACGTGACGTCATTCGACAACGCACAAGACGCGTTGAAAGTGATCGACGCCGCAATCGACGAACTGTCGAACATCCGTGGTGAGTTGGGTGCGTTCCAATCGAACACGCTGGAATCAATCGCCAGCAATATGCGATCGACATTGGAAAACACCGTGAATGCAGAATCTGTCATTCGCGACACCGACTTCGCCGAAGAAATTTCCAAGTTCACCAACAACCAAATCCTGGTGCAAGCTGGTACTTCGGTTCTGTCGAGTGCGAACCAAACTTCGCAATCCGTCCTGTCGCTCCTCCAGTAGGTCGTCTTCGGATAGGGTATACCGTCGGTCAAGGACATCCACCCCTTCCTTGACTGGTGGGCACCGCCGGTGTGCTCTCCGCGGCTTGCAGCGTTTGGTGATCAAACGATGTGGCCGCGGCGGGCACGCCGGTTTTTTTGTGTCGATGCGTGATGTTTGCCAAAAGCCAAACAGTACGCGGAAGATGTAGTGGTGGCCGATGACGGTCACGGCGTCCGCATTCAATACCGAACCGTCATTGCCGGTTCAACTGAATCACATTCCGACGTCGCAATTCAGATCTGGATCACTGTCATCAACCGCTATCGTCGATACGAAAGAACAAGCTGATTGCATTGAAATGATCACCGGTGGATGTTTTCCGTCGGCCGCCATGTTTGAGTCAACTTTCTGGTGATGACGACCTACGTTTTCGCTGGAGCTATCGGGGTGAGACTTGAACGGATTCGCAACGTAATCAACTTGGATGACAAAACACCGCTAGGGCGCAGAGCCCTTTGGCTGCAGCCGCATGTTTCTGTTCGGCAGCTCGAGGGCCCGCTTCCTGGCGGAATGATGTGCATTAACGCATGACTCACCGGGAGTGATAATTCGATGTTCAATATTGACGGGATTGTCTCTGGGTTTGACACGACAGGGATTATCGACAGCCTTTTGGGGTTCCAGAAGACTCAGATCGATACGTTCAACAGCCGGAAAGCAGAAGTTGCAACGAAGCAATCGTCATTCAAAGGAATCGAGGCCCAGTTGTTGACGCTCCAGTCGTCGATGAGTCGGTTGAACCGCGCAACCAATTCCGTGTTTGACTCGCGTCTGGCCAAATCGTCCAATGAAGATGTGCTGGTTGCCACCGCAGGAAGCGGAGCAATCTCCAGCAACTATCAACTGAGTGTCGACCAACTGGCGACAGCTCACCAGATCGCATCTCAAGGCTTCAGCACCACCAGCGACCAAATTGCGACGGGCGATGTCACCTTCAAAGTCGGCGATCGAACCGCGCAAACGATTACGATCGATAGCAGCAACAACACTCTTCAAGGTTTTGTTAACGCGGTCAACGACCAGGTCGACGATATCAACGCGAGTATTGTGTTTGATCAGGGGACGAATTCGCATCGCATTCTGCTGTCCAGTCGGCACACCGGCGCGGCAAACACGATTACTGTAACGAGCGATCAAGATCCGCTGTCCGGGGTGCTGCCCGATTTTAATGGGCCGGCCGTTCAGCCGGCTCTAAACTCCATCGTAACGCTCGGCTCTGGACTCGGCGCGATCGTCGCTGAGTACGAATCGAATACCGTCGATGGGCTGATCGAAAACGTCACGCTGGAATTGACAAAAGCCGATCCCGGACAACCAATCAATATCTCGATCGAACCGGACATCGAATCGGCACAAGAAGCGGTGGAAGACTTTGTTGCCGACTTTAACTCCATCATCGATTTCATCGAAGCGCAAACGAACTATAACCCCGAAACGGAACAAGCAAGTCCGCTGCTGGGCGACCGTTCGGCAAGCACCATCAAGAACAAATTGCTGACCATTGTCTCAGAAACCGTCAGTGGTTCGACGCTTGGACGCCTGAGTGAAATCGGAGTCGATCTGAACACCAAAGGGCGTTTGGAAATCGATTCAGAAAAGCTTTCCAAAGCTCTGAAAGGTGAATTGGAAGGTGTCGAGCCAAAAGACATTCGAACCCTGTTCGGACTCAACGGGACATCAACAAACGCCGGGATCAGGTTCCTGGGAGGTAGCCAGCGTACTGAACCGTCCAAAACACCTTACCAAGTTGATATCACGCAGGCCGCCGAGCAAGCATTGGTCACCGGTACCAACGCTACCGCGGCAAGTACCGTCATTGACGCGACGAACAATCAGTTCGAAATCACTGTCGACGGGATTGTCAGTGAGACTTTGACGCTTACCGACGGGACCTACACCTCGGAAGAACTGGCCGCCCACCTGGAATCCGTGATTAATGGATCGCCGACTCTTGGTGTGCACCGAGTTTCCGTCAGCGCCGGTGGCGATGGTCGTCTGGCCATCCAATCGGAAGCATATGGATCGGCAGCAGGCGTTTCCAGCTTAAACGGCATTGCAGCTGCAGCACTCGGCTTTACCGGCTCCGAAGCGGATTCAGGCCAGGACGTAGCCGGGCAATTCATTGTCAATGGTGTCGTTGAAATCGCAAAAGGCAGCGGTCGAATCCTGACCGGAGACGCCGACAACGAAAACACCGCCGACATCCGACTGGAAGTAACGCTCAAGTCAGATCAAATCGTCGCCGGAAAAGAAGCCGAGCTTACGATCACACAAGGGATCACCGGAAGACTGAACGAATACACCAAATCGGTTTTGGATACGGAAAACGGCTTGCTCAAAACCGTCAATGACAGTTTTGAATCTCGTATTGCATCGATCGATAAATCGATCGAGCAGGTCGAGAAGCTGACGGAAACGAAGCGTCAATACTTGATCGACGAATTCACCGCGCTCGAAAGTATCATCAACGAGCTTCAGACGACCGGAAACTTTATCTCGACTCAACTGACTTCGCTGGCAAACATCAGCGGAAACAAAAAGAAGTAACTTAACAGACCGGCATTTCGCACAGGGGACGCAAAATGAATCAGCTAAAAGCCTATCAACGGACGAGTATCAAAAGCGGTTGGACGCGAGCCGATTTGCTGGTAATGTTGTATGACCGTGCCATCAACGCAATCGAGTCGTGTGAAATTGCTCACCAGGCCGGAGCGATGACGGCCTATCACCAACACGAGTTGAACACCCGCAAAACGATCATGACGATCCACGCGGGGCTGAAACCCGACGAGACCGAAGTCGCGTACAACATCGCGCGCTTGTTGCATTTCGTAATGATCAAATTTGACGAAAAGGATTTCGGAACCTGCAAGCGGATCCTGAGCCAGATTCGCGACGGATTCAATCAGATCGCTGATGAAGCCAACGAACTGGAACAGAGCGGTGAAATCCCCAAGTTGCCCGAAGACGATACGTTTGAATCCGTCGCGTAGCTCGATCGAGGGTTCATTTTTTCTTGCGCCCGAAAAAGCCGCCGGACTTTTTCGGTCTAGCGGATTTGCTTGACTTGTCCTCGGCGGATGTTCCCTTTGATGAATCGGTAATAATGAAGGGGATGTCGAGCTGTGGTTTTGAATCCGATGGCGATTGACGGGAAAGAGACGCGAGCATCGCCAAATCGTTTGCGTCCGCCTTGGCCGTTGATTGCGCGTCTTTCGGATCAAGTTCCAACTTGGGTTTTTCGCGAATCACATCGCTCGGTGCCCCAAGGACGTCGGGCAAATTTTGTGCATCAGCTGCGGTAAACTTTCGCGTCTCGTTGCGTTGATCGTGGGTTGCAATTTGAATCGTGCCGACACCCGGCCCAGCCTTTCCAGCGACACTCGGCATCTTGGTCTTGATTTTTCCGTCGTCATCCGCATTGATGTTCAGCACGGCGGCTGCCTTTGACGTCTTCACCGTTTTGGGAGACGCTTCGCTCAACCGAGATGGCGCCGACGGTCCCTTTGCCTGCTTATTCGACTTCACAGAGTCTTCGGGGGCGTCAGGTCTGATCTCGGCCGGCAAATCGTCAACGGAAATCTCTGGAGTGGCCGCTTCGGACTCCTTCCGAATCTCCGGCAAATTCGCGAGCATTGCGTCGCTGAATCCTTCGTCTAATCGAGTCGTCCATTCACTGATTTCCTCGTCCGTCAATCCACTGGCGCGGTCCAGTGTCATCGTGATTTTGCGATCGAACTCAGGCAGCGATGCGTGAACGGTCAGTCGCCCGTCGGCGGTGTAGTCGAACCGAACGTCGACGCTGGTCCCTTTGGGTGTACCGGTCGGCAGTTCGGCGACCACACATTTACCGATGCTTGTAGCGTTAATGCCACGTTTATCGCCGCCTTCGACAACTTGGATTTTGACGTTCGCCTGGTTATCGCTGTGCGTACGAAATCGAACTGTTTTTTGAGCGGGCAATTTGCTGTTGCGCGGAATCATGATTTTGCGGCGTGGCTTATCCGATTTCGGATCGACCGCCAAAACGCCAAGGTCATGCGAATTGACGTTGCTGACGGAGATGCCGCTCTTGTCGTTTTTTCCGGCCAGCAGCATCCCGGCATACAACGCTGCACCGTGGCTGACCGCTTCGTCGGGTGACAGCGAACGGTCCACTTCCATCCCGCTTAGCCGTTGCAATTCGTCTCGTATCATTGGCATGCGAGTCGAGCCGCCGACAAGAATCAATCGCGTCAAATCGGGCCAATCGATCCCAGCGTCATCCAGGACAAGGTGTACGGTCATCAACGTTCGTTCGACCAGATCGACACAACGGTCGGCAAACTGTTTTGCGGTGATCTCTGTTCGGAGTCTGCGTCCGTCATTGACAAAGGCAACCGAAATCGAATCTCGCTGTGTCAACGCGTGTTTCGTTTGATTCGCCTTTCGTAATAGTTCCTGCTCGGCTTGCGGATCCTGCCTGGGGTCAATCCCGTGTTCGGCCACAAACGCTTCGGCGATCAAATCGACGATTCGACCATCCCAATCGATTCCGCCCAAATAAACATCGCCGGCCGTCGCAATGGTGTTGAAGTTGCCGTTTTCAATTTCCATCACCGTAACATCGAACGTACCGCCGCCAAGGTCATAGACCAGAACGGTTTCCCGCTGTCCACTCATTCCATCGGTGGACAAAAAACCTTGCTCCACACCGTAGGTAATTGCTGCGGCGGTGGGTTCGTTGATGATGTCGACCACGTTGAGACCGGCGTACTCGCCGGCAAGCTTGGTCGCCTTCCGCTCCTCGTCGCCGAAGTAGGCGGGCACCGTGATGACCACGTCCGACACCGGTTCGCCCGTGGCTCGCTCGGCGTCGGCAGCCAACGAACGGATGATCAGCGACGACAGCGCCGGGGCGGACCACTCCTGCCCGTGGATCGTCAGCCGCCACTCGCCGTCGCCCATGTGGCGCTTGATGAGGGCGGCGACGTTCTCGGGAGCGATGCGCGCCTGCCGCTTCGCCTGCTTCCCGACGACGTAGTCGGTGGCGCTGTCGAAGAGCACCACCGACGGCGTGGTCGGTTCGTTGTCGAGGTTCGTGAGCGGCTCCGGCCGCCCGTACTCGTCGACCTGCGCGATGCAGGAGAACGTGGTTCCCAGGTCGATCCCGAAGACCTTGTTGGCCATCAGACGTCTCCTCCGGTGTCGTTGTCGGTCTGCTCGTCGGTCGCGCTCCCACCTGCTGCACCGACCGCCTCGCCGGCGACCTCGGGCGGCGGGACGGCAACGGGTCGCCCTTCGGCGACCTGCTCGTCGTCGGCGGTGTCGGGGGTCGGGTCGGCACCCTCGTCGGCGGGTACCGCCGCATCGGCCTCGTAGCGCCACACCTCCACCTCGGCGGCGCGCAGCACCCGTCCGTCGACGGCGACGAAGGCCTGGCGGCGGACCGCTGCCACGGTGTTGTCCCGCTCCGGATCGCCGGTCGGGCGTCGGCCGATGCCCTGGTGGACCGACGGATCGAACGGATCGCCCTCACGAGCCCCCTCGGCGCGCACCCCGGCGCGGGCGAGGATCTCGCTCGGTGGTCGCCGTATCATTAAAAAAAAAAAAAATAAAAATAACAAGAATAATAAAAAAAAAAAAAAAAAAAAAAAAAAAAAAAAAAAAAAAAAAAAAAAAAAA
>JAGQPO010000345.1 GCA_020426665.1 Planctomycetales bacterium | reverse complement strand
TTTGCAAAAACGAAAAAGCGGCCTCTTTCGGCAACGCACCCAAGTGAACGTGCACGTCCGCTTGCTGACGTTGATTGGTTTCGGGTTTGCGGGACGACGTAATGATTCCCAAGAATCCCTCGGTGTCCTTCTGCAATTCATCCCACACCGTGTCACTGTCGTGGTCCGACCACTGCGCGTCGTCAATGATGATGATCAACGGTCCTACCTTACGCAATTCACGGCTTAGCCTGGACGCCGCCGAGAGTGCATCAAGTCGTTCCGGTGCTGACGCGATCGGCACGGCCGACTCGCGAATATCGGCAGTGATCACGTGCCGTAATTGTGGAAACGAATGGACCAGAATCGACGCGCTGACGGGGTCAAGTTGCAAACGATCGCGATCGGACCGTGCATATCGCTGGGCGATCTGATCGGCAATTTGATCCATCACCTGAAGGGTCTGATTTTCTCGCGAGCGACATTTGACACGGAACATCTGGCCCCAACTGCTCTGACGCAGAAGACGCTCGATTTCATCCAACAATCGCGTTTTGCCGGCTCCCGCTTCGCCATGAATGTGCAGTCGCCCTGTACGCCCTTTATAAATCCCGCGAATCCATTGATTGCACTGCTCGATTTCGTGCTCACGTCCAAATAAATGATGCGTCGTGATCAATCGAATCGGGTTCGTATCAGTTTTTGTCATTTCGACAAGTTCCAGTGATGACGGACGCTTCGTCCGATCGGCACTGAGCATTCCGGCGACGAGCATACGCAATAACGGAGGAACCCTCTCGTCCATGTCCGAAACCGCTTCCGCAATGATCTGCTCGTCTTCATCCCGCACCCAATCAGCGAAATCACCCTGACGCAACCAACCGTCGCTCCCGGAAATTTCGTTCAAGCAATCGAGCATCACCAACCCCAAACTAAACACGTCGCCCGCCGGCGTGTAGCTTTGCTCCCACAACGCTTCCGGTGAAAAGTAACGTGGTGTGCCGGCGATATATGGACGTAATCCGAAGGGGTCTGTTTCGGGGTCGCAATTTGCAACCAGTCCATAATCGACGATCACGCCATGCCCGTCGGAACGGACCATCAAATTAGTTGGCTTCAAATCTCGGTGCACTAATCCGCCAAAGTGCATGATCGCCAGCCCGACGGAGTAATCGTGTAACAGCGAATGAATCTTCGAATAAGCTTCCGCACGCGGCAACTCTTTCAAGCGTCGCGAATAGGCAAGCAGCGTTTCGCCATCGATCTCTTCCATCGACAGCACCGTGTATTCGTCGATGATCTCAATTCGATCGGTATGCAACAAACAGGCGTGCCGAAAGGGCGACATCCGGCGGAATCCTAGTTTGTTGCGGTACAAGTCATGTGATGACATCCGACAGAGCAGTTTTAACGCACAACGTCGTTGTGCCAGCAAGTCGATCGCCGAATAGACAAAGCCGGCTTTGCCACGGCCCAGCAATCCGACGATTTCAAAGTCACCGAAACGTTGGCCAGCATGCAGCGGTGACTCCATGTTGGTTTCAAGCGCGTTTGACAATCGCGTCTCACTATTGCGAGACGGTCTACCAAACGTTTCGTCCGACGGGTTGACAGGTAGATTTTCTGGAGGTGCATCCATCGCTAGAGCGTTCGCTGCGTGCTTCGGAAGCAAACGAAATCAATCGGTCGCTGTGATTCCCATTGCGTTATTGGGGCCAACATCCGCCCGCCAGCGTCCGCATGATACTTGGCTGGCGAAATCGCGCCCGATTCACGCGCAGTATAAACGACTTGGGCGGCATCCTGCGGACAATTCCCGCAACGGCTTCATAAACCTTGTCGTTATCACCAACCGCGCGCAGTTTCCGCCCGTTGCTAAGTCGGACCCCGAGGCCTTTAACACCCTGGTGAAGGTGCGTCCCCCCCAATGAAAGGCCTCCCACGGTCCGTCGTCGCGAAAAACCGCCTGAACGGGGATCAAATCGCAAAAAATGCGTAGATCGAGAGTGCGAACGCAATCAACGCGCCACCGACGTACGGAGCGGCTTTCCAGGGTGTCAAGTCGACCGCACCAACATCCTTCTGGACGTATGGCTGAGGTCGCCGAAAACCTACCGCCCCGAGCGCCAATTGAAGCAATAGAAGCCCGACGAAAACGACACCCATGAAATGAAAGCCAGAGCCAAAGGTATCAACCACCCATCCGTTTATTTTTTCACCTTCCTCCGTAACGCCGCTGCCGCTTAAAAACGTGCCGATCGACATGGCAATCAGACCGACGACCAGCGTGATCAACGCGGATGTGCCGTCAACGGTGCGGTTGGTCAACCCGATCAGCATGATTGCGAGAATCGGGATGAAGTAGATTCCGTTCAAGCTTTGGAAAAAGTTGAAGACTCCGTCGCGGCCGTGAAAGAATGCCGGCGCGGCGATCACCGCAAAAACTCCGACGACAAAACTGCACACCTGTCCGGAGATGACGACCTGGCGCATCGTCGCGTCAGGTCGAATGAATTTCTTGTAAATGTCCAACGAGAACAACGTCGCGCTACTGTTGAGAACGGAATTGAACGTCGAGAGGATCGAACCGACAACGACGGCGGCGAAAAAGCCGGTCAATGCCTTTGGCAATACCGAGGCGACGAGTGCGCCGTATGCCTTTTTGGCCACGATCTGTCCAGACGCATCAGTGGTTTGAGCGGCAAATTCACTGTCAGTGGCGACCAAATACGCCGCGGCGATTCCAGGCAAAACCAAGATCAATGGCGCCAGAATCTTGAAAAACGCAGCCAACAGAACACCCTTCTGTCCCTCCGCCAAGTTCTTCGCGCCGAAGGTCCGTTGAATGATCTGTTGGTTCGTGGACCAATAGAAAAAGTTCAACAGCAGGACTCCCGTGAACAGCGTCGGCCAAGAAACTTCTTCATCCATCGTACCGAGCGACTGAAACGCGTCGGGGTCTCGATCAGCGATCAACGTAAACGCAGAAAACAAACTACCATCCTCGCCGGCCACCTTAGCCAATGTGAAATACGTGATCATTAGACCGCCGACCAGCAAACCCGCTCCGTTAAAAGTGTCGGAGACCGCGACCGCTTTCAAGCCGCCCCAGATCGCGTACCCACCTCCGACAACGGCGATAAAAATGATTACCGCCCAAATCGTTTGAAGCTCCGAAAGTTTCAGCAGTTCCTCTAACTCCAACATTCCCGAGAGTCCGTTTGCGCCGAGGTAGAGCACGAACGGCAACAAGATCAACATGTACGCGATGACGAACAGGAACGTCGTCAATGTTCGAACTCCGCTTCCATATCGCTCTTCAAAGAACTGTGGAATCGTCGCGATGCCGGATTTCAGGTAACGCGGTAAAAACAGCAATGCCAGCGCAACCAACGAAATCCCGGCGACGACTTCCCAAGCCATCACCGACAAACCTTCGGTGAACGCGGCAGCGTTTAGCCCGATCAATTGCTCGGTTGATAAATTCGTCAACAGCAGTGAACCGGCGATGAACACTCCCGTCAGCGATCGTCCGGCCAAGAAATAACCCTCGTCGGTCGCCTCGCCGCCGCCGCGTGTGACCCACCAGGTGGCAACCGCAACCAACGCGGTGAAGAACAGGAATGTTGCGATTGTCATATCATCTACCGAACGAAAAGCCGAAAAGAAAGAATGCAAATAACGGTGTCAATCGATGTCAATCCAACGACACAAAGGTTCCGCCCAATGCGTCGCTGCGACGACAAGCATCCAGGATGCGCTGTGTCTGGACCGCTCGATCGGCAAGCGACTGGTCAATAACTCCAGAGGTGACCTGTCGGGCAAACGTTTGCATCATCTGGACCTCTTGTGCGTTCGATTCTCCACTGTGGTACTCGTCGCAAGAATGGGTTTCACTGCGTCGCCGAAAATTCCATCGACAATTATCGATTTCCAATTCGTGACGATGAATGTGAAATTGAGTTTGCGAATCGTACAGAGGTAACACATAGTCATCGACCGTCAGATACCCGGCGTCACCGGATATCGTTGCCAACTGCTGGTTGGCGGTCATGAATGAACAAAAGAAACCGGCCGTCAGTGAGTCGTCGAACACCAGCTCTCCGGCAAATTCACCGGGCACCCACTGGTCGGACCCTTCGCGTGAGAGTCGTTTCAACGTTCGGCCGGATACTTGAACGGGGTCACGAAAACCGCTGGCCCAAAGAATGAATCGGATACAGTACCACCCTAAATCACCCAAGCATCCGTGAGGCTCAAGCACGGTATCGGTTCGGATGTTGGCTGATTGGAATTCGGAGTCGCCGGTAAACGAGAAATGCGTTTGAATGCGTCGAACCTTGCCCAGCTTTGACGCGGCGACCTGGTCCGCCACGTCGCGGATTCGTTTGCCGTGATCAAACATGACACCGTCCATGAACTGAACGCCGTTTGTTCGGCAGGCGTCTCGCATCTCGGCCGCGTCGTCGGCATTGATGGCGATCGGTTTCTCGATCAGCACATGCTTTCCTGCTTCCGCAGCCGCAATCACCCATTCTTTTCGGCTGCCGGTCGGCAAGGGCACGTAGACGGCATCGATCTGGTCACTTGCCAACAGTGCCTGATGACTTGCGAACGCCTCGGGGAGCTCCGGAAACGGCACCTCGGCCTGGCACTCGTCGATAAACTGCTTGGCCCGCTCGGCGGAGCGGCTGGAAACTCCCCTGACAATCCCATTGCCGCTTAGTCGAATCGCTTTCCAATTCTTGCGGGCAATTTGGGCGGAGCTGAGAATTCCCCAACGACACTGCGCATCTGACATCGCTGCTGGTGGCTAAAAACGTGTACGCGACTGTAATTCCATGATTCTGGACCGAAGCCCAAGAAGATAACATGGAACGACATCGGCGTGCTGCCGGCAGGGCTCAAATGGCAAGCGATCTCACGATCGCGGTAACCGATCTCACCTCAGTTGTAGTCGGCGAATTCCACCTGGATCGCGACGATCTCTGCCGCCCCGCAGAAAAAGGCGTCCAGCACTTTGGAATCAAAGTGCGTTCCACGACCCTCTTCAAGAATTTCAAAGCACTTTTCTCGCGGCATTGATTTCTTGTACGGCCGCTCCGATGAAAGTGCGTCAAAGACGTCGGCAACGGCTGTGATTCGCCCCTCGATCGGAATGTCTTCGCCGGCTAATCCGATCGGGTAACCGGTGCCGTCATATTTCTCATGGTGAGTTTGGGCGATGCTGGCGGCCAAACGCATCAACGATGTTCCGTCGGACAAGATATCGGTGCCGGTTTGAACGTGCGTCCGCATCGTCGCCGCGTCATGAGCGGCAAACGGTTTGATGATCTGGCGGCCATGTTTGACATGCCCCTTGATCACCTCGTATTCCTCCGGTTCCAACTTGCCCGGCTTCAGCAAGATCGCATCGGGGATCGCAATTTTTCCAACGTCGTGCAATTGCGCCGCAAGTTCCAGATCGTTGACGAACTGGGTCGGCAGACCCAGATTCCTGGCAATGACGCCGGCATAACGCCCGACACGAATGACGTGGTTGCCGGTGTCGTTGTCTCGCAATTCCGCCGCCCGGGCCAAGCAATAGATCACTTCCCGTCGCGATTTTTCCAATTCCTTGGTGCGCCGCATGACGGTTTTTTCCAGTTCCGAGGCGTGCAGCAGCAATTGGTCATGATACATCTTGCTCTGCAACGCATTGCGAACCCGTGGTGCCAACTCCATCGGGTCAATCGGCTTGATCAAAAAGTCGGTCGCACCCAAATCCAAACACCGAAGCTTGACTTCGCTATGCGTGTTGGCAGTCAGAATCAGCACGGGCAAGTGTCGGAATTGCTCGCAGCTTCTGATCTGCGAAAGCAGCGAAATCCCATCGACATGCGGCATGTTGATGTCCAGCAACACGACGTCTGGTTTGTAGGTGTGAACCATGTTCATCGCGAGCGTCGAATCCGTCGTCGTTTCAAAGTCCTTGTGTCCGGCCTGGCTAAGTAGTTTCTTGGCCACTAGGACGTTGGCGATCTCATCATCGACAATCATGATCTTTCCAGGCGGAACGTCCTGGCGGGGTTCGACGCAAGCTTGGTTGTCCAGCACCAAAGGCGCATTGACGCGAGGGATCGGGAGCGCACCGACGGATGAAGGTGCGACAATCGATTTGCTGTTGATAGATGGGCTGTTGATCGACGGTACGCTTGAACTCATGGCTCTTCGCCTCCCTACGGAATGGAACTTCTGGGCAAGTGTTGGTTTCCGTCAGAATCCAGAACGCCCCACAGGTGGGATCACCACAAAATGAGCAATTTCTCCGCTCGGATTGTTCCGATGGAACTGTTCAAGCCGGATCCGCAGGTCTTGCCGAATGCCGGGAATCGAAAGACCGATCGTCCACAATCGGCGTCCGATCGGCGTGACTTTGTCACGTCAAATCATCCTGCCCGCACGCTGTCCCCGACAGGCCCTTGTGTGGTAGGTTCTCCGCTGTAACGTTTGACACCAAAGGAGACGATTTCGATGCAAAAACGACCTCTCGGAAACACCGGTTTGGAATTGTCCGTCCTCGGCTTCGGTGCCTCGTCAATCGGTGCGGAATTCCGTCCGATCGATGTCTCCGAAGCATTGCGATGCGTAAACGTCGCTCTGGATCGCGGTATGAACTACATCGATACCGCTGCATATTACGGTCGTGGCATGAGCGAAATCATGCTTGGACGCGTGTTGCCCCAAATCCCACGCGACACCTATCTTTTGAGCACCAAATTGGGTCGCTATGCCCCACAGCATTTCGATTTTTCAGCCCGACGTGTTGCCGAAAGCATTGACATATCCTTGGAAAGGATGCAGATCGATCACATCGATATGGTGTTTTGCCATGACATCGAATTTGTCGACCTGGACCAAATCGTTAACGAAACGATTCCTGCACTGAAACAGGAAGTCCAAAAAGGGAAGGTGCGATTCATCGGTGTCAGTGGATACCCAATGAAGATCTTCCACGAGATGATCCGTCGCGCCGATTTGGATGTCGTCCTGACGTATAATCATTACACGCTCCAGAACGACATGGCATTGGACCTGGTCCAGCCCTGTCGCGATGCCGGAGTCGGACTGATCAATGCGGCGCCGTTTTCCGCCCGACTGTTGACCGACGCGACGCTGCCGTCATGGCACAAGGCGACCGATCAAGTCCGTCAAGTCGCCAAAGCGGCCGCAGAGCATTGCCGCTCGCGAGGCAGCGACATCGCGAAACTGGCGCTCCAGTATTCCGTGGCCAACGAATCGTTCGCAAGTTGCGTCGTCGGATCGGCCAGCCCCCAGCGCGTCAGCGGTTGGTGCGATTGGCTGGACGAACCCCTGGACCAAACGTTGGTCGACGAGGTCAAGGAAATCTTAAAGCCGATTCACAATTGGGTCTATGTCGAAGGCCGACCGGAAAATAATGACGGTTGAGTTCCAAGTTCCAAGTTCCAAGTTTCAAGTTTCATGAAATCCTGCATTACTATTTCGCTTGTCGAGGAAGCCAGGGGTGGTCCGTTTGTCCTCTGGGATGGGCTGGAGAAATCGATCGCGTTTGCCGGGGAACTCGGTTATGACGCGGTCGAAATCTTTGCGCCGTCTGTCGAATCGCTAAACCTGGATACACTCGGCAATTTGCTCGATTCCGCAGGCGTACGGCTGGCGGCACTCGGCACGGGGGCGGGTTGGGTGAAACATCGATTGCAACTGGCCGACGCCGACGCAGGCAAACGAAAAGAGGCCCAGGCGTTCGTGCGGACCATCATTGATGCCGCCGGCGGATTCGGTGCGATGGCGATCATCGGTTCAATGCAGGGACGCAGTGACGCTACCGTCGATTCAAAAACCGCTTTGGGATATTTGGCCGAGGCACTCGAAGACGGTGGTGAACATGCCGTCCGGTACGGCGTGCCGCTGATTTATGAACCACTCAATCGCTACGAAACCAACCAGTGCTGTACGGTCGCCGCGGGCGTTGAATTGCTGCGTTCATTGTCGACGTCCAACGTTCGGCTGCTGTGTGACCTGTTCCACATGAATATCGAAGAATCGGACATTGCCGCGGCGCTGCTTCACGGCGGCGATCATGTCGGCCACATCCACTTCGTCGACAGCAACCGCCGCCCCGTCGGATGTGGCCACATGCAGTACGGCCGGATCATCGACGCACTGAACGAAATCGGGTACCAAGGTTATCTGTGCGCCGAAGCGTTCCCGTGGCCCGACCCACACGAAGCGGCACGTCAAACGATACGGGCTTTCCGATACTGGACGAAGTCTTCGTGACTCCAATCGCTAAGCCGAAACAAGTGACGTCGACGGATCAATGTAATCATGGTGCGAACCGACGAACTCGGATTCACTTTCGTCGGTCGCCGGTGACATCGTCCCAAAGTACAGTAGGCATGTGACGGCGATTCCCATGCTGATCAACGTCCAAAAGGGATGATATGACGGTCCCATTTCTGTCTGTGACAGAAACATCGACGCGCCGTCCCAATTGCTCGTTGCGATCCGTTCGAGCGAAACCGACAGCGAGTTGTTGGTAAAGTGAATCAGAATACACGGAACGATGCTTCCGGTGCGAAGCGTGATCCAGCCGAGGACGATTCCCATCAATGATGCTGCGATCGATTGCTGGAGCACTCCGTGCGAGATCCCGAACATCAGCGCAGTCACCACGACGGCACGCAACTTTCCTTTCTCACGCACCAGGCCGCCGAATACGAATCCTCGAAACGCCAGTTCCTCACAAATTGCCGGAACCAAGGCCATCAGCAATACAACCCCGATCCAAGGGGCCGACGAAATCTGCTGGGCAAACGGCTTCATTGCCTCCGCGGCCTGCTCGCTGACCGGATACAGGTGGTTGATCAACTTGGACAGCGTCACGTAGGACGGATGCAGTGTGATCCCGAATAACACGGCCAACGGGATCGTTGTCCAATGCGGCATCCGAATCCGAAGGCTTTGGCGGATGGATGTCGTGAACATCGTCGCCATGATCAACGCTGGGAACAGAATCAATACTTGTGGCATGAGAACCAGTTTGACGATGCCGGAGAAATCCTTTGGCATTTCGGTGATGGAAAGTCTGGCGAAGAAGAGCGTCACCAACACGATCGCACCACACGCGTAAGCTTGTGCGGGTGTGGCCGCGGTCTGGCGGTCTCGCCACAAGTGGCGTACCCACATGCCGAGTTCCCATTGCTCGCCGCCGCCAAACAAAACGGACTCGTCTTCGAATTGTCGCCTGGCCCAACGAGCGGCCAGCCACAGGCAACTGCCCGTGACGGTTGCGACCATCGGGACATAGATTAACGCGGTGCCGTACTGGCCTTCGACCAGGGCGCGAACCAACAGGAACATCCCGGTCACGGGAACCAGACTCGTCCCAACGTTCAACGTGGTGCCCGGAAGCATCGGCAACATCACCAGTGGCAGCGTCACCATCATCAAAGGCATCAGGTAGTACTGTCCCTCTTTGCTGCTGCGTGCCATCGCCGCGACGGCCAATGCCAGGGCGCTAAAGAGGCATGACAGCGGCACCAGAGCCACGAAAAGCCAAAGCATGGGGACCAGCGGCGGTGCCCCAAGCATGTTCGCACCCCCACCGACATCAATGTGTTGAAACACCAATGAACTTGTCAGCAACATGCTGCCGGCGTTTAACAATGCGGTAAGCATGCTGAATGAAGCCACGGCACCCAGTTTTCCCCATACGATTTCACTGCGAAGCGCGGGGCTGCACAAAAGCGTTTCAAGCGTTCCACGCTCTTTCTCGCCGGCGACCAGGTCGATTGCCGGGTAAAACGCACCGGTCATCGCCCAGACGAGCATGATAAACGGCAACAACTTGCTCCAGAATGCAGCCTCACGTGTCCGCTCGGGGGCGATGTCGGTATCGGCCCACTTAAATGGCAGCAGAACATCGGGGTCAATCCCGACACCCGACAACCGTTCCTTGATCCATTCGCCACGCCAAGCCGTCAGCACGCCGGCGACACGTTGTCGGGCGACCACCGATTGGTCTCTGCCGACATTAAACAGCAGTTCGATATCCGAACCGTTATTCTCTTTTTCGCTACGGGCGGCGGCCCCCAACAGGTCACCTGGCAAATCATTGTCCTTGAAGGACGGAGGTATCAAAACAACCAAGTCAAAGGCGCCTGAGCGAACCCACTGTGTCGCCTTTTCGTGGACCCCACCGTCTTCTGACAATTCGTCCCATCGATACGACAGCAGTTCTAATGCATCGGGCTGGTCGATCAGCGACGGGGCAAACGATTCGCCGTCAAAAAGTGGTGGCGCCCCTTCGATGTTTTCTGTTCCA
>JAGQPO010000014.1 GCA_020426665.1 Planctomycetales bacterium | reverse complement strand
ATACCGCCCATTCCCATGACGATCATCAACAGCATCCCAATGCCGATCGCCGTCAGAACGAATCGCCCTAAGTTGTGTTGGATATCTTTAAAGGCAAGATTCATTCGATCGCCACCCGTCGTCCGTCGGAAAGCGATCCGCCGGGCGATGCGGGCGTCACAATCACGTCCCCCGTTGCAACGCCGTCATTGATCCCGACCATGTCGCCTTGGTCGATTCCTAAAGTGACCGGCCGCCATTGCGCGGTTTCGTTGTCGTTGATAAAAACTCCGTCTTGTCCGTCTCGGCGTTCCAGAAAAGACTTTGGCACAAGCGGCACGTCTTGTGGTTCGGCGACGGCGACGAACGCTTCGGCACGTTGGCCGACGGCCCAGTTTTTCGGCAACTCCAGAACTTTCACATCGACGATAAACTCCCGCGTCTCTCGATCCGCCTCACGCCCCAGACGAGAGACCTGGGCGGGAAACGATCGCCCGGGCTGGGACCGAAAAACCACTCGCGCGTTTTGACCGGGTTCCAATTTGGACATTTCGGTCTCGTCCACCCAAGCACTGATCCATAACTCTGTTGTCGAGATCAGCGTCAAGATCGAGCTGCCCGGAACGACGACATCGCCGGGTTCTCGATTCCGTTTGACAACCATGCCATCAAACGGTGCGACGATGATGGTGTCGCGTAGTCGTGCAAGCTGGTATTGCAGGTTCTTCTCCGCCGTCACCAGCCCCTTTTGGCCTTCGTTGATCCCGGCTTCTGCCCGTGAAACGTCGGCAACGGCAACGCCCAAGGCTTCGGCGGATTGATCCAGGTCACCTTGGCTGCTGGCGTTCTGTTTGGCCAGCTGTTCGATGCGTTTAAAGTTGCGATCCGCTTGGGCCAGAACTACATTCGCCCGCTCCTTGTCGGCTTTCAATCGTTCGATGGCGGCAATGGCCGCTTCGACGTTTGCCTGGGCAATTTCGACTTGCTGCTGAAGTTCACTGTTATCCAAACGCACCAGTTCGTCGCCGTCCGACACCGTGTCGCCCTGGTCGGCCAGTAATGTTTCGATCCGTCCGGAAATTTTGGGACTTACCGTCGCCGAGACACGCGCTTCGAGTGTCCCAGTGCCCATCACCTCATCGACAACCTTGCCGCGTTGGATCAAATGCTGATGCACCGGCACGGGTTTAAACCGCAACCAATACACCACACCTCCGATCACCGCGGCCGCGACCGCGAACTTCAAAATAGTGGTTGCGTATCGCATCAGAGTGCCCTCCGACTTGGCACAAGGTCAATCGGGAAGAGTCCTTCCGAAAGAGTTGCAGCAAAGCATGCAGTTTATCATCGCGAGCTCCAAAAGCCAAGCAGGACAGCGGCAATCGACGTTCACGAAACGCGCGGGACATAGCAATTTGGTGTCCACACGCTTTGCAGGCGAGTGATTCATGATCGGTCGGATTTGACTGATCGGACTGAGCAGATCGGACGGAACAAATCAGATCGGACGGATCTGACTGATCGGTCGGATCTTTTCGGCTGTCAGGCGAAGGGTCAATTACGTATTTGTCAATCGGTCCTGCGAGATCGTCGCCGCCTATGAAGAGTCTTTCAGCACAATCCAAGATTCTCAGGGATCGAACGATAAAACTCTGATCTATGTTTATCGTCTTTCTTGATCTTCTTCGCAGCCTGTTGAGTGAACTTTACGAACAACTCACGCTCCTTATCTGGCATTTGTTGAACTAGGAATGCGATTTCCTCAAGCTTTGCAACCGACACATCCGGATCTAGCACAGAATCATCACAGTTAGCGAAAAACTCGATCATGTCAACAACAATTTGCATCAGGCTTTCATTCATGCTTGAACTATTCTTATTTCGATGTTGGTAATTGAAAATTCAACAAAAATACTCATTGCTCGTTTTGCTTCAGCATCGGTTGGAACTTCCCACCTGCCACCATAATTGTTTACGCTTAGAGCTTGTGATTGGCGCACCGCCTGCTGCTTGGATTTTGGGAACGTAGTAACCGCACGTTTTCGATCAATGAGCGTATTGCCCTCGACACCATCAAACTTGGCCCTCCGTTTTTCTCCCATTCTATCGACAAAGTCGAGAGCTGGGGCTTGTCCTTTACGTGAACCTGCGGCACCCTCGTCGTAAAGCCTTGCGTCATCTGACATGAAGGCGTTTTCTTTGACCCACTTTATTTCACCCCTTGGTACATTTAGGCGATGGCTGTTTCTAGCAACAAACTGCCGCCAAGTAATGGTTCCACCGTTCTTTTTATAGTGTCCAAATCGGCCCCTTAATTGGTTCCAAGAATAGCTGTTTTGGTTATGAACGAGAACACCACTTGCGCCTACCAAGTAAGTGTTTTCACCGTGCACTTCAGCGTTATATACGGTCCATTCCGATTCACATTTTTCCTTGTTAAGCAGGATAGTGTTAGCGCGGAACGTTCGCAGCGTAGCTCCCAGGTCTAACGCATCTGCGTTTTTGAAATCGCCTTCCCCCTCATCCCAGAACGGGTGATCGGGGGTTGTTTTGATGGGGCTCGGTTCTCCTTCGATCGTCAGTTCTAGGATTTCTTCGGCGGTGTGCTTGAAGGTTGACAGGATCACTCGGCCGGGGCCGGGTTGAATTTGGGGGTTGCTGTCGATCGCGGTGATCAAGGCTTCGTTGTGTGCGTCTGCCACGGGGATGTCCATCAACGTGCGATGTCCCACTCGTACGTTATTGGTCTTGATCCAAATGTCCGGCTTCAGCGTGGTCAGCTCCAACACGTCCCCGTCGCGTTTGCGGACCTTGGCCGTTACCGCCACGTACTGCGACCAATCGGGTTCCAACAAACAGGCGTCGTCGCGGTCAATCAGAGGGTTCTCGCCCAACACTCGCTCGCCCACTCGCAGCTGCTCGATCGGTTTGGTGTCCGAAACGTTGCCGCCGTCGCGGTGGGGAATGTGTACCGGAGTGCCGGCGACAAAACATTTGACCTTCATCGCCCCGGCAATACCGCCGACCATCTGGCCGTAAAACGCGTATTGCAAACTGGTACTTAAGTCTTGCCCGGTTAACTGACCGTAGGCAAAACCAATGCCCGCACCGCCGGCGTCAAACGCCATCGCGCGGGCGGCATACAGAACCGAACCGCTGCGGCCCAGCGCCGCGCCGCCGGTGCCCGCGATCCCGCCGAACATGCTGCCAAGCATGTAGCCGTCCGATGCCGAAAGACCGAGCGAACCGGCAGAGAGAAAACCGATCGCGCCACCGCCCAGTCCTGCAACGGCGCCAATCGGATCAACCCATCCGAAGGTCGCGCCGAGTGCGATCTCGGCGAATCCGGCCGCATGACCGCTAAGTTCGCCTTGAATGTAGGCGTCGATCGCGCCGGCCCACATGCCGGCGACCAACGGCAACGCCGATCCACCACTGGCCACCAGTGCGATCCCCGATCCGACCACCATGACACCCGTGGCCAACACGACTTCACCGCGCACGCCACCGGCCGTTCCCGTCGCCGCGCCCGTCCGGCTGGCATGCGTCAGCACGCCGCCGATGTCGAACAATCCGTTTTGATTGGCCAGGTTGCCGACATCCATCAACAAGTGATTGGCTGCGTCGGCGATCTCGTTGCCGATGCCACCGGCGATACTGTCGATCGAGGCCCCAAAATCCGCCACCGACCCGAGCGCCGACGCACCGATCGGACCCAACTGTTGTGCGGCGTAAGATGCATAACCGGCCAATCCAGAAACTAGCGGTGACGCCGCATCGTATACCGTCTCAAACAGACTGCTGGCGTACTCCATCAACTCCTTCAACGTGCTGTTGGTGTTCGCATCCTGAGCCGCCGGCACAGGCTCCAAACCATAGGTGAATGTACCGAACGAGTCGTTGTGAACGAGTACAAAGTGGTCGGTCCCTGGCAAACGAACGTGGTAGTTGTGATGCTCCGCCACACAGAAGTTGTAAACCGGCTCTGCAGGCGACTCGTCACGCGTGATCGCGGAAATGGATAGCAATCGGCCGTCCGCGCTCAATAGTTGGTCGCCGGGAGATAGGTTGGCGGCGGGGGTCCATGTTTTTGGTTCCAGGTTCCACGTTCCATGTTCCAAGTTGTTGGCAACGTAAAACAGGTGGCCGGGCGTGGTCGCGATGTGAGTGTCGCCGACGTGAATGCTTAAGAGTTGCTGCGGTGCGTTGTGATAGATTTCCGAAACGGTTCCGGTTGCGATCTGGTGGTCCGTTTGGAGATGCCAGGTTCCTGTATCGTCGCCGACGCTGGTCACCGGAGTGCATGCAACGGCGCTGGCCACTTGGTCACCGACGGTGATCTGCTGGATCGGTTTACTGGTGCCGTCGGCGAGTAACACTTCCGTGCCGGCCGGGAAACAATATTGCTCGATGGCCTGGGCGCCTTGGCCGGCGTATCCGGCAACGATCGAGCTGCCCGACCAATCGCTGCCAGACCAATCACCGCCCAATGCAACGGCCGGACTTGCGACCGACTGGATGTCACGAAACGCGGCAGCGGTCAAAGTTTCGGTCGCGGAGAAGGCGGCCGATGTGATCGCGGCTCCGGAGAGGCTCCCCAACGTTTCGGCGCCACCCGCGGTCGGCATTGACGGTGCGTTGCCCATCATCATCGGCGCACCGCTGGGTGAATGATCAAGGTTACCCGGCGTGCCGACAACCGAATCGGCAGTGTCAACAAAGTCGATTAGCGAGTCATAACGTCCGAGGCCGCTAAAGGTGATGTCGATGTCACCGTCGATGTAGTTACCCTCTTGAGTGACAACTTGATCGATTAAATCGGTAAAGTCGCCGGCCGTCCCACCATCGTCACGCCTGCCTGACGCGCTGCCTTGCACCTGCGTCGACCGATCAAAGACGCCGGTTTCGCCGTTAACGTTTTCTGACTCGGTGAACGCATCTTGGCCCGTCAAATTGACTTCGAAAACACCCGCGGCGTGCGAACCAGTTTGTGAGAGCGAATAGGTGTCGCTGCCTGTCTCGGAGTGCGATGAATCACCTGTCAGAGTGTTCTCGTTCACGACGGACACATAGGTTTTCATGCCGCTGCCAGTCAGGTTCGAATCGCCTGCAACATCGCGATCGACAACTTGTGAAAACGAATAGGTATCGGTCCCGGTGGAATTGTGTTCAAAGATCCCGGTAACGAGGTTGCCAGTCGAAAGCGTATTTGCAACATCGGACGAAGTAGATTCATAATCGACCAAGTCGCCATCGACGGTGCCGTCCTGGTTTAGTGTTGTGACCGTGACGGAATCGGTTTCCGATGAAACGACGCCCGTGACCGAATTGCCGCTGCCGGTCGAACCGACGTCGGTGGTCACGACGTTAACGGCGGTATGATCGTGCAACAAATCGGTCGACAAAACGGTTTGCGTCGTCGTTCTTGATGCACTCGAATCATTGGTGCTTGTAAAAAGGCCCGTGATTTGATTACCAAGTTCGGTGCTTGTCCCATGACCGGCGGTGGCTTCCCCGATGGACAAAATCGTTCCATCCGCATCGGTCAGTTGCCGCGACACCGAGATGCTGAAGTCCGACAGGGTTGATGTCTGGTAATCCCCCACGACCGAGTTACCGGAATCCGTCGACTCAGAATTCGATTGGGTGTTGGACGATGCCGAATACGATTCCGAACGAATCCCATTCTCGGTTATTTCGGTCGAACTGGTACTCGCCGATGCCGACGTGTACTCCCCTGTGATCGAGTTGCCGGCTGTGTTGGATGAGTTTGTAGCGGTTCGGTGAACGTTCTTTTCGTCACTGCCGTCCGCATAGGTTGTGCTTTTTGTATAGTCGTATGTTTCGTCGGACGATGACGATCCGGTGTTTTCCGTTGTGATCTCGTTACCGGCCGACGTTGAAGTACCCGTTGCGGAGATCGTTTCAGTCAGCGCGAACGATCGATCCCCGATGGTTCCTGACTGATTTCGGACCGATTCGCTGGTCGATTCGAACGAATCACTGTAATCACCGGTGACGGAGTTGCCGCTTCCGGCTCGAACAACGGTTGACTCCGACGACGACGAACCGGTGATGTCGCGATCGGTGTTCGTTTCCGTTAGGTCTTGGGTCGACGACGACGCGGTCGTTGACGATGTGGTGAACAGTCCCGTGATATCGTTACCGATTTGTCGAAACACTTCTTCCAGCGCCTCGGTCGATTGACTGGAACCGGATTGTGTTTGGTTGTTGGATGTCCCGACCGTGGACGACGTCACACCGCGAGTCGTGTCTTCAGTGAATTCGCCGCTGGTGCGATTTCCGCTGCGTGTGGTTGTTGTTTCCGTGGTCGAAGTCAAATTGGACGAGGTCGTCAGCGTTTGGTTTTCCGTTGTCTGGATGGACGTCACGGTGTGCGTCGATGTTGTCGCGATCAAGTAACTGTCCAGTCGCGTATTTCCCGTTTCGCTGGTCGTGGAATCGCCGGACTCCGATTGCGAAGAAGTTGTGATGACCAATGTTTGATTTTCAGTCGATCCCGTGACGACCGCCGTTGAATTTGCAACCACAAGCGACGTGTAGTCTCCCGTGATTTGGTTGCCCGCATCGGTCACGGTCGATGATGTTTCCTCGGTGCGATCGATCGTATCGACCATGGTCTGGTTAACCGTCGTTTCATCCAGATCAGTCGACAGCGATTGTGTCGACGTGGAATCGTACAGGCCCGTGATCGCGTTCGTGTTACCGGCACTGATTGATTCAGACGATGTTGTTTTGACCAGCGTGACGGTTTGCGTTTGGTTGGTGTCGGTTTGTGAAGTCGACGTCGAAACGGTTCCGGAAGACTCGATCGTTGTCGCACCGGAGATTTCGTTGCCCGATGTGGTGGTTTCACCGGACCCGGTCGACGTGACTTCGATCACGCTGGTCAGGGTTTGATTGGTCGTCGTTTGACCGGTTGTTGCCGACGATGATGATGTGTCGGTCTCCGTAAAATCGCCTGTGACACGATTGCCGCTGCGGGAGGTGGTCGTCGTCGACTGCGACGATCCAGTCACTGTCAATGCGAGCGATTGGTTGACGCTGGCTTCACTGGATGACGCATTGGATGTCGTGGTCGCTGAATCGACATAGATTCCCGTGATCGCATTTGATTCACTAATGGAGTCGCTGACCGTTGAATTGGAAAAGGTCGTCGCAACCGTGACAACATCTTGATTTTTCTCGGTCGTCGTTCCGGCGGCGACCATTTCTCGGTGCAGGGTGCCGGCACGGTCCCCCGCAATTACATTCCCGACCGAGGTGCCCTGCGACTCGCTTGTCGAACTGGACGAGTTCGACGCGGTCAAATCCAAATATGTAAACGTTTCGGTGAACGTCGCCGCAGAGTTGGACGAACTTGACGACGAGAAGGCTCCGGTGACATGATCGCCACTGGTGACCGATGTGGACGTTACGTTCTCCGTCGACGCGTTGGTCGACAGCGGAGTGATCTGATTTGACTCTGTGCTTGCGCTGGTCGAAGTCGCGGTCACCGTTGCATCGTACGTTCCGGTGACCCGGTTACCGGATTCGACATTGTTGGAAGATGTGGTGAAATTGAATGTCGAATCGACGATTAAGACCTGGTTTTCCTGGTGGCCGGTGCCGGACGCCGAGGAGTCCGTAGACGTGTCGGATTGATACTCTCCGCTGATCGAATTGCCGGATTCCGCGGCGGTGACGACTGAGGTGCTGGTTGAAGACTCCGTCGTGGCCAAAGTCTGGTTAGCAAGCGTTCGGTCGACTGCTTGCGACGTGGTGTCCGAGGATTCGGTATCGTACGCTCCGGAGATCGAATTGGATGTTGTGTCCGACGAAAAGGTTGACTCCGTGGTTGTCGTTTCGGCGGTGGTCTCGGTTTGCACTATTGCCGACGCCGTGGTAGTTGACTGTGCGGTACCGGACTCCGAAGTCGTTGATGCACCGGTAATAAAGTTGCCTGATCCGGCCGAAGTGGACGCAGACGTATAAACATCAACAACCGACGAGACGTAAGCTTGGTTGGCCGAGGATTCGTCGCGAGTTCCGCTTGCCGTGGTTTGGCTGGATGCTGTGAAATCGCCGGTGAATTGCGATCGACTGGATTGGCTTGTCGTTTCGGATGATCCGCTGGCCTGGATCGTGACGGTCAGTCCGTGATTGGTGTCGGTTTGTTGCAGAGTGTTCGTGGACGTGATGACGAGACTCGATTCGCTATCGCCCGCAATCGCGTTGCCGGTCAGTGTTTCGTTTGTGTTTTCATCGTTTGTGCTGGTCGCAGAAATTGTCAATGGGCCGTTGATCGCCGTCGAAATTCGCGTGGACGTGGAAGAGCCGACGGACGTACTTTCGAAGTCCCCCTTGATGACGTTCCCCGACGATCCGTTTTCGTACGCATGGACTTCGTTGGTTGTGTAGGTGACCGAGAGTGTTTTGTTCGAGTCGTTGCCGACGATCGTCGACGTTTGTTCGCCTGAATCCGAATCGGTGTACAACCCGGTGATTGCATTATCCGTTCTCTGTCGATCGGACGAGAATGTTGTCGACTCGGTCGCGGATGCCGACAGGGTGCCGTTGGCGTGTGATTCGGTCCTCGTTCGTGTGCCGCTTGTTTGTGCCGTGTTGGTCGTGGTCCCGGAAAACACGTCGCCAGTAAAGACAGATGTTTGAGTCACCGATTCGGCGATTTCCGCGTGCACGTTCAAGGATTGGTTGGCGAGCGTGGTGTCCAACGTCGAAGTCGTGGTGCTGGTGGCCGATCCGGTGCGGACGCCGGAGATGCGATTCCCGGTGACTTGGTCGGATGCGGCCACCGTTTCGTCGCCCACAACCGTTTCGGTGCGGGTTTGATTCGTCGTGGTTTCGTTGATTTGCGCAGTCGTCGTCGATTGACTTTGTTGTTGAAAGTCGCCGACGATCTGGTTTCCGGTTCCATTTGCGGTCGCCGAAACCGCTGTTTGAGTGCTGTTGGTCGTAGTTTCCGTCTGATTGGTCGACGTGGTTGAACGCGAGGAGTTTGCCGATGAAATCGACGAGTCTTCGAAAAGCCCGCTGATCTGATTTTCGACGCGCCGAATCGACGATGTGGATTGCTCGGTGATCGAGACCGTCGTCGTTTCCAACGCACGATTCGTCGTATCGGTTTGCGACGACGTTTGGTTCGTTGTGATCGACGTGATTGAGTTTGTCAGAATTGAATTGCCGACCGATTGGGATTCGCTTGTACCGGTGGTTACGATCATGGATGTGGTCGTCAGCGGTCCGTTTGTCGTGGTTTCACTTTGCGTGACATCCCTCTGGTCGCTGACCGATTCGGTGTAATTGCCATCCAATCGGTTGCCGGACGTCGATCGTACCGAATCAATGGTGGCCAGGGACGTGATCGATGTCGTTCGTGACTGGTTCGTGATCGTTTGGGTCTGGTTCGTTGTTGATTCAGATGATTCCGAGTCGATAAAGTCGCCGGTCACCGAATTGCCGCTTCGTTCGGTCGTCTTGGAAACGTTTGATGTCGTCGAGGAAACATCGGTCAGCGACTGGTTAGTTTCCGTGGCAGAGGATGTGATCGATTGCTGGATCGATTCTGAACCGGTGTAATCGCCCGTGACGGAGTTGCCGGTGCCGGAACTGGTAGATGTTGCTTCGGTACGTTCGGCACCGGAACGGGCGAGAGACTGATTGGCGGATGCCTCTGTCTTCTCAACGATGCTGGACGCCGATCGCGATTCCGAAAAGGCGCCGTTGTTTTCGTTGCCAGCGTTTATGATCGTTACCTGCCCGGACGACGTCGACGTTTCGGTTGTCGTCAGCGATTGGTTTACAGTAGTCGCTGAAGCTGTAGACGACAGCGTTGTGTTTTTGGTCGAACTGTATTCCCCTGTGACTTGATTGCTGTCGGAGGTTCGGTCGCTTGTCGACGTAGATTCGGAATGCTGCTCTCGAGTCAGCGTCTGGTTCGTGACGGTGGAGTCTGATGTCGTCTGATTTGTCGAACCCGAAACCTGGTGTACCAACCCCGTGATCTTGTTTCCGGCGGCTTCCGAAGTTTTGCTTGCCGTCGTTTGGTTGGTTTCGATTCGCGTCAGTTGTTGGTTGGCATTTGTTGACGTGTCGGTTGACTCGGACGTTTGCGTTTGGGTCCCAACGAAGTCGCCGGTGATTGCGTTGCCGCTGGATGTGGACACGCTGGTAGAAACTGAGTTTGCTTCAACGAGTGTCTGCGAAGTTTGGTTTTCTCGCCTTGACCGCGAGAGCACCGTGTTGGTCGTCGTCGAAGTCTCGTCAAACAAGCCGCTGATCGAGTTGGCCGTGGACGTCGAACTGCCCTCGGTGATTGTGTTGGTGGCGTTGATGTCTTGTTCGGTCAAACTGACGGTCTGGCCGACGTCGATGACGATTTGCAAGTCGCCGGCAAAGTCAGCCAGCGGGGACTGCGAATCACTTGGGAACACCAACGGCGTCGAAGCAACAGTCGACTGAGGGCCGTTCAGCGAAACGCCCAGCGACAACGTATTGCCGGAAAAGGACGCGGTTTCCGATTGCGCGCCAACGATTGAATTGCCGACAATGTTGGTCGATCGATTCGATTCACCGCGACTCGATGTGACGGACGTGGACGTTTGGTTGATTGTTGTCGATTGTCTTTCGACATCGCTGCGAGTGGCTTCGTTCGATTCAAAATCGCCCGTGATTGAGTTGCCGCTGAAATCAATCGTTGACCGCGTGATTGTCTTGCCGAGCCGCGTTGACGATTGCGTCAGGAACTGCGATGTTTCTTTGGTTTCCGAGGTTGAGACCGCGTTGGTAAGACTGGATGATTCGCCCGAGACGCGATTGCCTTCGGAGGTCGACGTGGAACGATTGTCGGTAAATATTTCGGACTGCGACGAGGCGTCTTGATTGGAGACAGAGGCTGTTGTGGTTGATTGTGTTCGGTCATCGGCCTGGCTGGTGTAGTCGCCGGTCAACGTATTGGTAACAGAATGTGTATTCCCAATAGAATTCCCGTTGGAAACTCGCGTCGATGACTGAGTTTGGTTGGTTGTTGTCTGAGTCGACGAGACGTCGGAGCGGTATTGTTCGTCTCGGATGACCTGTGCCGTTTTCGAGCTTCCGGCCCCGGAATAGGCCGACTCCGACGTTTGCGATTCGTCAGACTCGACCCTCTGGATTTGACCCGATGGTTGGGTATTGGTTTGAATCTGGTGCGTGGCTGCAGTGGAAAACGCATAGCCTTGGAACGTGAAATCCCCCTGTTTTGCGTTACCGGATTTCTCAGCGTCGGATTCTGATTCGGAGTGGTTGGTTGAATCGACGCGAGTGGTCTGGTTGGTCAAGACGACCTGTGTGTCGGTGATCGATGTCGACTGGGATGTGATGGTGAAGTCGCCTGTTTTCTTGTTTCCAGTACTTTGTTTTTTACTTTCGGTTGTCCCTGATGATGTTGATGTCGTTATGGCCGGCCCGTTGGTCGTCACTGTTTCCGACGTGTGACTTTGCACCGACCTTTCGTCATAGAGGTAATTTCCGTTGTAGAGGTTGCCGGTCTGATCAACGACGACGCTGGCGGTACCGGACTGTATGGATTCGGAAATAAAGTCGGCTTCGGCTGAATTGGTCGTTGTGGTTGCGGATTCGGATGTCGAATCAATGGTGTTTTGAAAGTAAAAATCACCGGCGACATCATCGCCGCTTCCGGTCAGCGTCGACGTTGATGTATTTTGGCTGGTGGATTGGCTGAAATGACTTTGGTTCGTGTCCGTTTGTTCCTGATTCGATTGGCTGGACGAAGTGCTGGTCAGTTGAAATCGACCGCTGCCCAAGTCGTAAATCTTTGTCGCGTTTGTTGTAACCGTCGACCCGCCTGACGACACCGTGACTTGCGGGCCGTTATTCTGTGAACGTTGGATGATCGTTGACGTTGCGATGGTGTCGATGTGCAGCGAGTAATCACCGTCCTTGGGGATGACTCCGTAAACGTGGTAGTCACTTGTTGATTCGGTAACGTCGGTGAATTGAAACTGTTGGCGTCCGCCGCGATGATCGACGTGGCTGGATGTGACGACGCGAAGGTCTTTGGTCACGTCATAAGTTTCCGTCCCGAATTCGTGCAGATTTTCTGTCGTGGTTTGCGTTCCGATCAATGTAAAATCGCCGACGAACGTCGTGCCACCGCCGCCGACCAGGCTGTCAATCTGGTTGGCCAAGTCACCGTCGATAAAACGTTCGCCTTTGGTGGTGTATCGAGTTGTCTTTTCGGCCGATCGCTTCCAGTCAAAATACGGTTCCGGATTGAATGGATCGAGGTTGGAAAGATCGAAGACGACCGTTTTTTCGTCGGTGAAGACACTGGCCACCGTGGCTTCGGTAAGTGATTGTTCGGCAAACGAGTTTGTCTCGCTGGAGAACGTGTGTTCAAGCTTTCCATCGAATGACGTTTGGTATTCGGCGACGTAGAATCCGGTGGGCAGATAATTGACGGTATCGACCAGACCTCGCGAGGCGATTTGGCGAATGACGATCTCAGAACCGTCACCTTCCTGTGTCAGGTTTGGTTGGCCTTGGCCGTCGCTGCCTGCGGTATCCAGGCCGAATGAATACGAGAAGCCCGCACTGCCGACGGCTGCCACTTGATAGGCCCCGGAGTTGTGGTCGATCGAAACAAATGTTTTCAGACCGAGTGAGGATGGTTTTCCGTCCTCGGTTCGCGTGTTCTCGTTTGACTTCTTTGTCGAACCTGTTTCCTTCTGGTTCCCATCGGGCGTTTCGACTTCAATGAATGGGAACGCAAAACTTTGAACCGTTGGTTTGATCGAGTTTCCTTCGCCGTCCACCAATGACAGTCGTTCGATTTCTTCTTCGGTCGTGACATCGATGATGTTGGCGAGCGTGACGGCCATACCGCCGTTATCGTTTTTCAAGTCCGTGATCAAGATCGTGATCGCGTACGGGCCTTCGCGAAGGTATTTGTGTTCGGTAACGACCTCGAACGTCAGTGGGACGGTACCTCCACCGGGAGTCGACTTGGGAATGATCAATCCAGGAATCGGCTCCTGATCGGCCGCGTCGTCTTGGGGGATGCTGCGGTCGTGCAGCGGTTCGTCGCCAAAATAGATCGTTGCGAGAAACTGTTCGGCCGTTGCATCCGGGTCGCCGGCGATAAAGGTGGCGACGGCGGATCCGACGAACATCCCAGATTCATTTGCCGTTTGATTGCTGGTGCCGTCGGGTTCGGTAGGAATTGGGCGGTCAACGACGCGGCGAAAAACTTCGTTGTCGGTCAGCGAGCGATCTTCGAAGGCGTAAACCACTTCTCCGGATGCCACCGGCGGCGGTGTCGCACGAAGGACTTTGTCGACCGTTGCGAATGCGATTTGGCCCGAATTATTAACGATGTCGAAACCTCGAATTGCGTCGATACGACCAGCGCCGGGGACCAAGTCACCGATTTCCGCGACTACCGTGTGCCCTAGGAATTGACTGGGCGGTAACGGAGCCTGTTTCAAGTCCGGTGGAAAGTAGAACTTGGCGGAGTGAAGCCCGGTCTTTCCGTCACCACTGGTTGCCATGAAGGCTACAGTCAAGAACGGTGTTCCCGAGGCGGCGCCCACTGATGCATCGACAGATCCGACCAATCCGCCAGCGACACCGACAAGCGAATCGTCCTGGTGTTTGTCGGGATCGTTCTTGTCGCCGGACTCGGTTTCGTCGGCGGTTGATCCCGAGGCGTCGTCCAGTGAATCAAGCGTCACCAATCCGTTGATGCCGATCGCGCCTTCGACCAACTGCGCCACGCCGCCGATTCCGACGTCATCGACGTTGACTTCGTTCGGGTCGATGTACGCATCCCCCGATTCGCCGACGACTTTGATCCAGTTTTCATCCTCAGGGTTGATCGCATAGATTCCGCGTCCGAGTGGACCGTCGGCTGCCGCAGCAATGATTCCCGTGTCACTGATCGCGACGCCGTTGTCCAGAGGAGCAAAGTTTTCAAAGCGATGAACCGTTCCGTCCAGGTTGACGGCAACGATCCGACCGTCGTCGACATAGGCGGCCCACCCGGAATCAGAAAGTTGGATGTTGTCGATCGGGTTGTCGATCGGGACTTGGACGTAGGGTTGATCACGGTCTTCGCTGTAGGTCACAAGACTCAGTTCCGCCGAGACTTCGGAGTTGTTCGTTTCAGCGACAAAAATGGACTGCCCCAAATTGTTAACCGTCACACTGTCGGGATAAATCGAAGTGAACGGCGTCACATAGATCTGGTCTTGGTAGATCGACACCAGTGATGAACCAAGTGCGACGCTTCGGAAGAGCGAAAAATCAAAGTTGTCGGGGTCTTGGAAAACGTTCCAAACAGGATTGACTGGTGTGAAATAGGTGCTGGACCAAAGCGGGTTGGCTGTCCAGACACGCGGAACAAGTGTTTGTTCACCCAGGAGTGCTGTGCCGGAAATCGGTGGTATAACGGATGCGAAACCCGACAGTTGCAGATCCAGAAACTTGGGGTCGCCCCACCGCAAACCCGCGTTGGCCAAGCCGGAATCACCGACCGCGTATTGCTTGGGTGTCCCATAGTCATCGCCCAAAAGGACTCGCCCGCCGTTCCAAAGTTCGACATAGGTCAGTGCGGTGTTGGCCAATTCCAGCAACGGGTATCCGATTTGGATGATACCGGAGACGGTTTGCGCGTTGAGTTGGCGTTGTGCCAACAGCCCATCCTGATCGGTCAGTTGGACGTTGTCGCTGAATCGCAATTCCGGTGCATCGACGCCGCTGCCGCGGGGTGGTGAAGAGACCGTGGAATCATCAAACAGGAACGAGTCAGGAATCAAAGCCTTGGCTTGGCCGGTCTCGTCGCTCCAAATAAACGGACTGTCGCGGCCAGACAAAGTCGCTGTAAATCCGACGTTGCCGTGATTGTTGATCGAAACACCGCCGCCGACTCGTTCGTATCCTTCGCCGACGACTTCGAAACGGTATGCCGAAGGTCCGCTGCGGACGATGATTTCAACGACACCTTCGCTGGCGGATTGAGACGCGTTGGTTGTTGCGTCAAGGTCGTTTGATGACCCTCGCGCAGGAGCGATTTCGCTGACCGTGTACGTAAACGTGTCGATGACGTCGATGTTGGCGGCTTGTAAATCGGCAAGAGCTTGGCTGACGGTGGGGTCATAACTGAAACTGCCGTCCGAGTTGACGATCACCCGCGCGCCGTACTGGCTGAATCCGTCGAACGACGCCGACAGGACGGTTCCGCCCGAAGCGGAATCGGGATCAAAGTCGTTGACCAGGACCCCTTCGTCGGCCGAGACGTCAATTCGCTGCGACGCGACCGACCAGTATCCACGACTAACCCCATCGATTCCCGCAACGGGCAAGTCGTCGACACCAACGACTTCGACTGTTACGGTTGCGATCGATTGTGCGCCTCGATCGTCGATCACTGTGTACGAAAACGTGTCTACCGCCGTCTCACCTTCGGCGAGTTCGATAAACGCTCCGGTCGGATCATAATCGAAGGTGCCATCGGGCCGCAGGTTAACCTTCGCGCCCCGAGTCGAAAGTGCAGCGGTTTGACTGGGATCGACGATCAACGGTAACGGCGAATCAAAATCAAAATCGTTCGCCAACACGCCGTTGGCAGGTGTCGTCGTCAGCAAGTCATTTGCGCCGATACCCATGTAAACGTCGTCGATCGCGATGGGGGCATCGTTGGTTCCCAGTATCGTCAGCGTAATCGTTTCTAAGGGTGACAGATCAAATCCGTCGTCGACGTGAAACGTAAAAGAATCTTGGGCAGTTTCGCCATCGGAAAGTGATTCGATTGCGATAATGCCACTGGCGTCATACCGGAATGTGCCGTCAGATTCGATGGTGACCGTTGCACCAAGTGCACTGGAGACGACTTCGCCGACCGTGACGAGTTGCGGATCGAACGGCAATCGATCTGGGTCGGTTGCTCCGGCCAACAACGTGACGAAGGTGTCGTCAGCGAACGAACCGTCTTCCCAGAGAGTCGCTGATACGGGCGCCGCTGACGGCGCGAGATTGATCGGGCTTTGCACCTTAATCTGAGCCGTCGCGATGTCTGTTTGCCCGGCCGGATCGCTGACCGTGTAGATGATCTGGTCAATCAGGTGTTCCCCGGCGGCAAGCCCGGTCAACTCGGTGACGCCTGATGAATCATAGACAACCGATCCACCGGACAATGTGACCGTTGCGCCGAGCGTACTGGTTGCGACGACTTCAGTGATCGTCAATTGATCTCTTACATCCGCATCGAAATCGTTTCCGATCAAGTCGTCGGCCAAAATCTGCGCCACGGTGCCTGCGCGGTGATACAGCGATGGTGCCAGGGCCGATGGCGTGTCATCAATTGCGATCGGAGATTGGTTTTCACCGACGATCGTGATGTAAACGGTTGCGGTGTGAAGACTGAAGTCACTGGCTCGCACGGTGTACGAGAACTCGTCGATGATCGATTCACCAAGACCCACACCGTCGTAGTTTGCACCGGGCACCAACGTAAACCTTCCGTCGGGTTCAACGGAAACCGGCGTTCCCCAGCGAGTTGCCGCATCGGCCGAGATGATCGGTGAGGTTCCGGATGCGTCGTTCGACAGCAACCCAGCCGATGAATCAACCGCAAGAGTTGACGAGGCGGAGGTCGTGAAATAGTCCGACACGGCGACCGCATCTTTAGGCGACGGTAACGTCAGCGGGAAATCGACCAAACGGGCCTGCCCGCCATCGGCCAGATCCACGATGGTCGATCGCGCCATCACCTGCGTCGGCGCCGTGTCGGCCGTGAAGCTGAATGTCAACTGACCGCTTCCGACCAACCCGTCATCCGGACCATTGGACGAGAACGAGATCGAAGAATCACCGACAGAGTAGTTCAGAGACCATGACGGCGGAACAACGAAGTCGGTCGCGGCAACATCGGCCCCGATCGGAAACGAAATTACATCGAGCCGCTGGTTCGAATCGTTGGCCCCGGTCGCGGTGATCACATAGCGGTACGCATTACCTACCTTCGTCACATCGCTGCGAACGTCCGCCTGGCTCGCAGAATTTCGCGTCCACGTGACCGACGTCGGTTCGCTGGAAAGTCCGGTGCTGTCGGTCGCCTGAAAGTATAGCGTGTGGTCGCCGTCCACAAAAGGAGCGCCGTGAATCGCCTGGATGGCAATCGGGTCCAGCGTAAATCGGTTTGCACTGAAGTACGGAACGAGGTCGACGACATTCGTAGTGAATGCCGGGTCCGTACTGATTTCCGCCGTCAAAATCGGGTGGTCGCTTCGCAGAGTACCGTCCAGCGTCGGCGGTGCGATCTCACTTTGGTTGGTCAATTCCAACGTAAACGCCGGCGGCAGCAGATCGCCTCGCGTGAATACAAACACCGCTTCGCTTCGATTGCCGGCGGGGTCTTCAGAAGTAACGACGAACTCGTTTTCCCCGACTTCCAGGTCAACAACGAAGATGAACGTTCCCGATGCGCCGACGATCGGCATTTCATCTTGACCGGTCATCGTGATTCGGCTGCCCGGTTCGCCGGAGCCGATCAAGTTGACTTGAGAATCGGTCGTATGATCCGCACGAACATTGCTTTGGTGCAGCGGAAGCATCTCCAAGGTGACTTCGACAGGCACGTCGCGGTCGACGGAAAGCACAAGCGGATCGGAAAGGCCCGACACGTTGCCCGCGGCATCTTCAACCGTGGCGGTGACGTCGTAGGTTCCAGACACCAGATCCGGTAAGGTGTACTGTGCGACACCGGTCGAGAAGACTTCGCCGCTGAGATCTCCGTCGACGTAGAATTTGACCAGCGCGCCGCGTTGGGCATACAGTCGAACGGTCGGTTGGAACGCAGCCGTTAAATTGTCGAACGGGTCGTGGCCAAGATCGTCGTCGGTCAGCAAGTCGGGCGAAGCCTGCAACGTCGGAGCCTGGCGATCGAGATCAAAATCCAATTGATTGTTCGACTGATTTCCCGCTGCGTCGGTCGCGATCAAGTCCATCCGGTAACGTCCGTCGATGACCGTTTGCCCGAAAACCGTTTCCAGTGTCGCAATGTCGATCGAAACGGCATCGCCGTTTAGAATTGAAGTGATGTCGACCGCGGGAAAGCCGTTTAGAGATCCCGTCAGCGAAACGATGGGTGACGCATCGCTGATCGTTCCGATGACCGATGGATCCTGCGTCCGCCGGTCCGTATCGCTGCGACCGGTATCATTGGCAAGTCCAAGGGACAACACCGGACCATCGGTATCGACGAAGACCAGTGTCAATTCAACCGTTTGGGAGTTTCCGGCCGGATCGACGGCGGTTACCGAAATCAAATTGGGTCCGGGAGTCAGGTGGACGTCATTGATGGAAAACTGGCCGAAGTCATTTGCAAAAGCAAAGTTTGTTTTTCCATCCACGTCAAGACGCGTCCCAGGCTCCGCTTCACCAACCAAAGACACCGAAGGCGACGCGGTGTGGAGAGGTCCTCCCAAATCATCGCGGCGCTGGGCGCCAGCCAATCGAATTGTCGGCTGAACGAAACTGTCGTCAAAGGTAATAAACCGCGGCGCAGTAAACAGACTGACATTTCCAGCAGCGTCGATCGCTTGGGCGACATAACGATGACGTCCCGGTAAACTCGCAGTCACCAAAGTCACCGAATCCGCGGCGGACACTCGATCAACTTCATCGCCGTCGGCAAACAAAACAATCTCAGCGTCCGCCGAATTGCTCCCCGAGGAAAACGAAAGTGATTCACGATTGGTCAACCCGTCGCCAGGGGACCCGGAATCACTGACCGCATCGAGAACCAATTGATTTGGCGCGACTGGAGGTACCGTATCCAGATGGAACGTCAATTCGTAGATGTCGGATTGATGCCCGACGACGTCCGACGCCTGCATTCGCACCGAGATGTCCCCATCGGCCAAGGGACGCCCCGCAATGGCCTCCAAAACCGATCGCGAAAGTGTGAACGCGTTGTCGCGAAGCGAGCCAAGCGAATTGACGAATACTCCACCGTCAACGCTGACTCGGAAGCTTGCGATCGGACTGGCATCGTCGATCATTCCCGAAACGGTTGCGTCATTGGTCAACCGATCACTGCCGGATGTTCCAGAGTCAATTGCCAGCGAAGCGACAATTTCGGGAGCCGACAGATCCGGCGCATCATAGCGGGCAGATATATCAGTCGTGATGGTGTTTCCGGCAACATCGGACGCTTCGATGCGAAAACGATTGACTCCGTTGTGGAATCGCAACGAGTCGATTTGGAACGTACCGTCGTTTGACGAGATGGATTGCGCGATGACAGTTTGCGAATCCAATTCGCGATAGACGTAAATTGTCGTATCGGGTTCCGTCACACCGGTAATCGAACCCGAATCGCTGGCGAGTTGTGGGACGTGCAGGTCGGCGACCAACGAGTTGGGGGGTGTCGTGTCGACCGAAATTGCCAACTCATTACTCGGCGAACTTGTGTTGCCCGCGACGTCGGTTGCCGTTGCAGTCACCACATGGAAACCCGGATCGATCGAAGCCAAAGACACCTCGTTCGCCCCCGCGGGAAGCATGTAACGCGAGTGAAAGGCAGAGTCGACGAAGAGATCAATGGTGGAAAGCTCCGGCACTAAGATGTTGAAGACCAAACCAGTCGACCGTGTGATTTGATCTGAATCACTTCGACCCAGATCACTTTCCGGCGAGAGGACCAGCGATTCGGGTATCGGCGGCGCGGTGCGATCAAGATTGAACGAAAGCGTCTGCTCGGTCGACGCGTTGTCATATTGGTCAATCGCCACCACGGTAAACGTGACATCGCCATCGTCGAGGGCAAATCCGATCGCGTTTTCGATATCCGATTCACCGATCGCAAATGTGGTTCCACTGATCGCGCCGGAGACATCCAACGGGCCAAGCGAAATGACTGTCGAGTCGATCGCCGATACAGTCTGGACGGACAGAAACAGCTTTGTCACATTCGATTCGTCACTGACCGCACCATTGATTGAAATTGACGACGTCACGGAATCATTGAAGTATTGTCCACTGTCGTTGGCCAGCGTCATTGCGATCGTCGGCGGATTGGATTCCAAACGCGGTCGGAACAGATTGATGTTGCGACTACTTTCATTTCCGAGAGTGTCCGCTGAATAGACGGTCAGCGAGTTGGGGCCAAATCGCAGCGGTACGTCGTCCAATCTGAACGCTCCCACCGAGTCGGCGATTGCAATGACAGAACCGGCGGTGCGGACAGTTGCGTTGGGTTCAGTCGTTCCCGTCAATGTCACTCGATCCAGGTCGGTTGTTTGATCTCCGATCGTCCCCGTATCAGTAGCCGGATCAAGTACCAACGACTCAATCAACGGCGCGGTCGTATCGACGGTGACGGCCAATGATTGCGTAGCGCTACTTTGATTGCCCGCCACATCTTGGGCGATTGCGGTGAAGTTAAACGTCCCGTCGCCAAGTGACCCGAGATTGATTTCAAAGTCGAGTGGACTTTGCGCAACCCCGACAGCGACTTCGCTGCCGTCGCGGTAAAGTCGAACGATGCTGTCGGTTTCACCCGCCACACGTATAACGACATTGGGATCAGACACGACGAAAGTGGATATCGCGTTTCCGTCACGGTCCACCAATTCCAGGGGTTCTGGCATGGACGGAGCGGTCTGGTCAATAACGAAATTGACATCCGTTGGTTCCGAAATGTTTCCATATTGGTCCGTGGAAACCAAGGTAATCGTGTGATCCGATTGCGAAAGCGGTTGCCCGGCGAGGGAGAATAACTCCGACAGCGGCAATCGAAACGCGTTGTCCGTGGACAGGCGGTCGACGATTTCGATTGTCGTCGAACCATCGATTGACATCGACAATGACGCCACTTGACTGATATCGTCAACGACCAACGACAATTCCGCATTGGTTTGAAAAGAATTGGCCAGTGGCAAACGATTGCCCGGCAACGTCACAGCGGCAATAACCTGGGGCGGTTGTCTGTCGGTCGTCTGGCCAAGGCGATTTCGCCACACGACGAAGTCATGACGATCGATGATGCCTTCACCGGTCAAATCGCGATAGCGCAGATAGCGTGGGCTGTCGGCATCTGAATTAAGACTTTGACGAATGTCTCGCCAGTCATCCACGTCGACTTCGTTATTGCCGTTGACATCGCCGAGCAGGCTGGCAAACGGCAGTGACAAGAAATCGCTGCCGAACTCGGGACCGCTGGCCATCGTTTGCAGACGATTCGCACTGGCCGCGATCCCTGCGTTTCGAAGCATCAAATAGTATTGATTGTCTTCGTTGACCAATCCATCGATGTCGACAGACAGTGTAAACGACAGTGAATCATAGTCGAAGCGGTCGGGCGTGATGTAGATCGTATTGCCGTCGGCATCGCTGATGTAGACGTCCGCGGACGGGTCCGCAATCCAGGCATCTTGGTTGAACGTGACAGACAATGTGTGCAACCACGATCGCTGAATGTCACCGTTATTGACGTCGAAACCGCTGATCGACATCGGGTTCACAACGACACTGTTAACATCAATCAATAACTGTTGCTGAACTGAAACAGCGTCGGCGTTCTGGTCGCTCGCGGTGACCGTCACGTCGATAGCCGCTTGTCCGCTCCATCCGGCCGAAGTGATCAGCCGAAGGCCGTCCAAGTCCTCGGTAACCAAACTGTATCGGCCGTCGGCAATCCGCGTCCCCCGGTTTAGTGTCGACCCTTGCGGCAACGAATCGATCGCGATGATTATCGATTCGCTTTGATCGACGTCGCTGGACGAAGCCTCGATGACCAGCGGCAACGGAGTGTCTTGAACTCCGCCGGCCGCTTTTGCTCGCAATATTGGCGTGTCTGTCACCGGGTCAATGGTGATACTGACAAAGGCTTGATTGGACAAAAAACCGTCAACGTCTTTCACGGTATAGGTGAACGAATCGTCGCCGGAGTAATCGGAGTTCGGTAAATACGTGACCCACCCTGTGTCTCGGCCGACGAAAACTTGTCCGTGCTGTGGCGGCGACACGATGGTCAACGACTTCGCATCCAAGGTCGACTCAGCGTCGGAATCATTCGCCAGTACGTTGACGTTGACGGGAGAGTCTTCGTCTGTGGTGATCAAATCGGTGCTGGCGATCGGTCGCCGCAACGTTTCGGAAACCATGAACACATCATCGATCGTCACTTGGCTGTGCGCCGACGAGAAACCCAACAGATCAAACGACAGAACTGCCAAAGTCCCGGCGGCGAGCGAACTGATGTCGATTTGAACCAGCATCTTTTCGGCGGTCCACGTTCCACCCAAGTCCGCCGCTGGGTCGTCCGAGAGCACATCTCCGACCGTCACGGATTCGGCGCCGCTGTAGGAGCCGTCGGCGGCAAAGTTCAACAACGAATCGGTGGCATCCCGGGGCACGACTCCGATGAGCGGCGTGAAGTCATGGGCGTCAAGCAAAGCGACTTCAAACGCATCGGGAGAACGGTGTGGATCAGCGGTAAGCGACAGTCCCGAAACGGCCAATCGCAGCACAGACGCACCATCGGGAACATAGAACGCCTGACGAAGTGAACTGCGCCGTCCGACCGATTCAACTAACGTGGCAGCACCGTCGGAAAAATCAACTTGCCCCGTTGTGGTCCATTGCGAACCATTGTCGTCGAACCGTCCATTTCGGATTTCAAATGTTGCATCACCAGTGGGCGCAAGAGATTGTGGCGTAATGATCGGTGGGTCGACACCTTGCGGAAGGGCCGGCGGCGGCGTGATCCGTGTGCCGGCTCCGGTCGAGGGATCAACCGGAGTGTCGGGCACGGGTATCATTCCGTCTCCCGGATCGGGCGTGTAGATCGGCAGACCATTATCAATCACGAACCGATCAACCCCGATTCGCTGGGCAAAGGCCGATGTAAACCCATAATTTGCCGACAACAACTGTGAATCGGCAGCCGTGATTACACCGTCGGCGTCGAAGTCTGCTGCGGAATCATAACGACGATCGCCTATCAAGGCTCCGAAGGACTCGGCAAGCCGTTCGCTGTCCAACCCGTCAACCATTCCGTCACGATTGATGTCTCCGACGACGTCCAAGTACAGACGATATTTTCCCTGGTCTTCGCTGGATGCACCTTTAATCTCCAGCAAGAACTGATCGGCCCGGTCGATTGCAAACAACGCCACCGTTCGATCCGCGTCGACGCTTCGCGCGACGGGACTCAATCCCGCGATCGTGGGCGTGAGAGCAACAAACGTACTTCGATAGCGTTGGACCATCGCACGCACCCAGACGACTTGTTGGTCGGTGCTGCGCAACTGGTCTCGATCGATCGTGAAGGCGTATTGATCCGATTCGCCTGGCTTGATCGTCCCAATGATTTCGGCACCGGAAAAATCGATCGCACGACCCAAGTCGCCGGCCAGTGGTTCGTCGGCCGGATAGGCGCGGTGGTTACCTTCCGTGCCAACGGCGACAGTCAGCGTGCCGTCTGACTCGGATCGATAACCGTATCGATAAAGTGAATCGCCTTCGGAAGTTGCGACTTCCGTCAATCGACCGGCGTTATCGTAGAAATAATAGAGGTCCTTGTCGTCGGTGCGAATGGTGCCGATCTGGCCGTCATCGTTATGGATGATTGAAACAAAACCGCCGCCGGGAAGCACGATGCCACTGCTGCTGATTTGCAACACCTGACCGCCGGCTAAAACCTGTCGAACGATCTGTCCGTTCCCATTGATCACGTCGACTCGTCCATCGGGATGGGACAGCGTATACGCATCGCCGTCAAACGTGGTGCCGGCCGGATGGTACGGTTGCCCGCTTGATTGGTCAAAGTATCCTTGCCCGCCTTTGACCAGCAAACGATCGACCGTCTGCAACACGGCGTCAACTCCGTCATCGGCAATCCAATTCGGCCGATAAAAGACCAGTGACGGATTCGATTCCATGGGTCGGACAAGGACGGGAGCAAACGTGAACCCGACCCTACGCCCGTCTGGCAAGTTCAAATAAACGCGGTCTCCATCTGTTAGCGGCGCGTAAACCCCGATTGACGCGGCAGATTGCGTGCCGGCGTTATCACGCGTTGACGAGATCGCAAGTCCGACGTTTTCAAAAGTGAAACGCCAAGATTTATTTAGCGAGTCGTATTGACGCGCGATTTGAAACGTTTCGCCGCCGACGTTCAATTCGGCATCCACGTCGGTGCGAACGAAGGCATCCGTTTTGACGGATGAATTGATTTCCACGTCGACACTGGTTTGACTGGCGCGTCCGACCATGTCACGCGCCGATAGACGCAACGTGTAAATCCCGTTGGCATAACGCTGTGGATCAACGTTTGCGAGTGTCAAATCCTGGCCGGTTGTTTCTGCTGTTCTGATCAGGCTGAAATCGTCGGTGCCTTGAACTGCAATTTCCAAACGCCAGAGGTCAAGATTTTGATCCAGAATCGAAGCGACGATTTCCACCGGTTCGTTGATTGTCGCCGAAGGGACGGCAAGCGAAAGCCGCGGCGCTGTCGTGTCGTCGGTGTCGCGAACGCGAAGCGTCTCGGTGGCGGTTCCGATGTGACCGTCTCGGTCGGCGGCCGAGGCAACTAAACCGCTTCGGCCCGGCACCCCGGCAATGATCTGGCCGTGCCCCGATTCATCCAATACGACTTCGGTACCGTCATGCATCAACCGGATTGATTCGATCGGCGAAACGCCATCCGCGATGACTTGGACTTGTACCGTTTGGCCGGGCAACGCAGCGAAGCTGGGCGTTGTCACGATGCGGACATCGGGTAACGACGCTGTTGCAACCGAGCGGACGACGACCGATCGCGAGGTTTCAGCCAATCCATCACTTGCGCGGACATCCACGACGAGTCGACCCAGTTGTCCGGGATTCGGAATCCACGTAATTTGCCCGGAATCGGAGTCGATGTGGGCGCCGTCTGGCAATCCATATGCGGTAAAGGACAACGTGTCGTCAGCGTCAAGATCGTAGGCCGCAACGTTGAAATCCAGTAACTCGGCAACTACGACTTCGCGATATTGATTCTCTAGAATCGGCGCGCGATTGACGTTGTCGACTGTGATTGGAACCGTGACGGTGTCGAACGCGAGTTCCGGATCGGTCAGCGTAAACGTGACCTGATAAGATCCGGACTGGTCGTATGTGGGAACCCATCGAAACAGTCCCGTGCCGGAATCGAAACTCGCACCGTCGGGCAAATCGGCAGCCGTCAATTCCAGTGCGCCGCCGTCAAAGTCACCGCCTGAAACGCGAAACTGGATCAATGCGCCTTCCCGGGCGTATTGTGGCGATGGGAACGCCAAGACCGGTGCGCGGTTGACGGGATGCACCACGATCGAAAACGATTGGGTGTCCAGTCCCGATCCATCGCTGGCACGAACGACAAACGAATAGTTACCAGCGTCGTCAAATGATGGTGTCCAATCAAGGACGCCAGTGAACGGATCCAACATTGCACCGTCGGGCAAGCCACCAGCGTTATATCGGGTCATGTCGCCATCGGCGTCGGTTGCAGATCTCGGAATCGAAACATGTTGGCCTTCGGCAACATCGACATCAGCTTGAGCAGTCAAAACCGGCGCCACGTTGTTGCCGCGCACATCGATCAGAAACGTTTGCGACGACGTAAGTGATTCGGCGGCATTTCCGTTGCCCGAATCTTCGACGCTGACCACAACGTTGTATTGACCGATATCGGTCACCCCGGGATCCCAATTCAGAAACGCTTCGCCGTAGCGAACCGAATCAACAATGCGAGCGTCAGAGGGGAGCCCGGTAAAAGAAAAATGGAGTGACTCTTGATCGATGTCTGACGCGTGAATGGGAAGCCGCAACAATTCACCCGCCACGACCACCATCGATGAAATCGGCGACATCACCGGCGGATCATTCACGGAATCGACCGTCACGACAAAATCATACTGCGCGGTTTCAACTCGTCCGCGACCGTGTCCGTTTCCGTCGTCACTGGCGATCAATGACAACGTGTAATCGCCGCGATCGGCGGTGCCCGGCTGGAAATGAAAGTACCCAGACCCGTTACCGTTGTCCGTGAAAGTGACGAATTGCGGCAAAGCAAGACCGGCATATCCGTTGGCGGCGACAATCGTGATGTCGTCTCCATCGGGATCAGATACCGCAACGGGGATATCCACAGATTCGCCGCGCGATAGCGTCAGGTTGCCGATCGGGTCAATCGCTGGGCGTTGATTGATATCGCGGACCGTAATCGGAACGTTCGACTGGATGGTGATCGGGTCGCCGTCGGAATCTCCGTCGTCGGTGGCTTGGAATCGAATGGCGTAGTTGCCGGACTGGTCAAACGATGGCGTCCACACCAACGTTGCCGTTTCGGCATCAAAGGTTGCGCCGTCGGGCAATCCGCTGGCGTGATAGGTAACAGGCGAGACAATGCCCGGCGGCTCCAGCGTGCCGTCGGTTTGGCGCACTGGAAGTCGAAAATCGGGGTGGTCGGGATCAAAAGCAAACGCGTTGATGACCAATGTTTGCCCTTCACCGATCGACCATCCGACCATCTCTTCGAATCGCGGCGCACCGTTGGCGTTCAACACATCGACGGTGATTTCACCGCTGACGGATTTCCCGGCCGCGGTAACAGTCACCGGAATGGTTTGAATACCCGACACATCAAATCCGACGCTCCAACGCAACGTGCCGTCTTGTGCGTTCAGAGTTGCGCCGCGTGGCAGATCGTTGCTGGTAAACAGCAATCGATCGTTGTCGGGATCATCGGCGGTCAGTCGATACGTCCAAACGTCTCCCTGGCGAAGTGTAAACGTGGGCAATTCGTCCAGGGTCGGCGGACGATCGGCATCGGCGACAAACAAATCGAACGAATGACGCGTCGTATTGATACCGTCGCTGGCTACCAATGTGACGTCGCGGTAAGTACCGGCGGCATACTGGTCGGGCGACCAACGCAGAGTGCGATCCGACGGCGTGTAAAAAGCACCCGACGGGATGTTTTCGATCCACACATCGATCTCGGAATCGTCGGGATCGTTGACCTGGACTTCCAAGACAAGTGTTTGATTCTCAGTCATCGTCGCCTGATCGGGCGGTGAAATGAACTGGGGTGCTTGGTTACCGCCATCGACAACGACTGTCCACGTCTGGGAAACAAACCCGCCGCGAGAATCAAAGGCGTAAAGCGTGACATCGTTTTGCGAAGCCGACTGGATGCTGGTCGGCCATGAAATCGAACCCGATTGGCCATCCAACGTCATCCCCGCCGGCGCGTCCGCCAACAGGTAAACGACTTCAACTCCATCGGGGTCATCCGCGTTTGCGTCGTATCGATATTCAACACCGGCGGTCACTGTTTCCGGCGGCAACGTGGAGAACTCTGGACGCAAGTTGGGCGTGGAGTTCGATAAGAATCCGGGTACAAAGTCGGCTGGGTTGTCACCCGGTGCAAGCACTCGAATTGATTTGGCGATCGTGGATTCGCCGGGATGCAGTCGCACTCCATCGGTCACATTCTGGGCCAGGTCCAGCAACCAGCGACCGTCGGCCGTCGGAACCGCACTCTGGCCGGGAACCGCCGCAGTTTGTTGATCCATTGGACCACCGGCGGGGTCCAGCACCAATGTCATCGGCAGCAGCAAATCATAGTCACCGCGATTGGTGATGGTGACTTCGTAAGTGATCGCCTGGTTTTGCCGATCCAGCCGAGTGCCCGTCAGTTCGATGTCGACATTTGCTGTGAACTCGCTGATCGCGGTGAAGTGAACTTCATAGCCGGCCGGTAACGAGAACCCGCCGACGCTGTGGATACCCTGACCGATGAACAACGTGTAATCGCCGGTCGAAAAGCCTTCTGCGAACAGGTATGCGGTTCGGGTCGCGTCGTCGTAGCGAACTTCGGAAATCTTGGGTGGATCGCTGCCGGATCCTTCGATGACATAGTTTCCGAGATTCAATACCGAATTCACTTCCGTACCCAGACCTGTGAACATGTCTTCGCTGAACGTCACGCTGACCATCCCCATCGGCAGCGCGACAACGGTTTGCTCGGCCGGTCTGGTCGCGACGACTTGTGGTTCGGTGATCGGGCTCAACACATCGACCGAGTCGGACTGACTGACCAAGACTCTGCCATCAACCGTTGTTCGGACGACGTCGCCGCGCGATCCACCGGTCGCCAGCGCAATTCGACGAAGGGTTGTGACATCGACCATGGTCAATTCACTGTTCCGATCGCCGACAACCGAAGAAGTAAAGCCCGTCGATCCGAAACCCGATCGACCGCTGTTGTGCGAAATGAACATCAACCCATCAAGCGGTGAATCTGGTTGACCGAAGGCGATCGAATCGATGGGCGTCTCGAACGTCATCACGGTTTCGGCACGTCCCAGCGGCGAAAACTTCAACACCGCATCTCGCTGGGGCCATTGGACGCCGTACAAAACGCCATCTCGGGAAAACGCAAGACTTCCGACGCGCAGGTTTTGGTCACGAGAAAACCGCTTGAATGACATCGTGGCCGGATCGAATCGTTCGACACCAAATCGCGATCCGACGAACAAGTCGCCGCTTGCCGGATCAACAGCAAGTCCCATCGTCAATCCTTCGCCGAATTCGGACAACAAACTTCCGTCGGTCGGGTCCAGTTCCAACAACGGTCCGCCACCGGTCGTTGCCCAAAGCCGTCCTTGGGAATCCAGCGCGAGGTTGAAGATCGGATGATCCAGTTCGGCCCAAACACCACCGGCGGTTTTGCCGTCAGCCGTGAAGCGATACAGCCGGTTTCTTGCCGGACCGCCACTGATCACAATGTCGCCGCCGGGCATTTCAACGATAGCCATCGGCCCGATCCCCGATGGCGTGGCGTCCAGGGATGATCCGACAAAACCGTCGGCGAATCGTTTCACCGTGAACGGTTGTAAGACCTGTTCAAAGCCGGCGGCAGCGGAGTCTGGTTGCTCCGGCTTGGCCTGTGTCGACGGGACAAGGTTTTCAGCCGCGGTGAAAAGTGGGTTTGGCGACGGAGTGTTTGTCGCAGGCGTGGGCCGGCCAAAGTGCTCTCGCGTTGTCGCATCGACTTGGGGCAGAACCCCCAGTGAAGTTGTCGTTCCGTCGTCGTCCGCGGTCGCACCGGAGGGCGGCAATTCGCGGTTGCCCGCACGGTCGCTGGCCAACGCGAGAAATTCATACGTGTGCCCAACTCGTCCGATGAAAACTTCCTCGCCGATAGGTTGTTGGACTTGCCGCTGCCACAGCTTGAACCCACCACCATCTTCGGCGACGTACAGAGAGACGTGTTTAAAACCACTTCCACCGGTATCGTCGTCGACGGTCCATGCGACGACGGAATCGTTTTGGTCGTTCAGCGCCGTGACCGACAAATTGCTTTGGGGTGCAACCGCATCGATGTGATAGACCAATGCGTCTGCGTCGTCGGCCGGCGCGTTGTCCATCAACACGCGGGCCTGGGCCGTGATCGTATCACCGGTGACGTTGGCTTCGGACAATTCAATACTGTAAGAGACGTATCCGGCACCCTGACCGCGCGCGTTGTTCGGTGGCAGCAATCCGCCATCGGAGGCGGTACGAAGTTCGCCCGTCAACGGGTCAATTGCCTGGATCAACCACGTCGCCGCATGGGATTTCAGATCGACCCCGCCGCTGACTCGAACGTTGAACCCCAGTGTGTCGGCAAAGTCAAATGATCCCTGATACAGAGATCGGCCACTCGGAATTGGAATTTCGATCTCGCCAATTTTAATGTCACCCAATCGGAAACTCCGCGGATCGACGTTGTCATCCAGCGGTACAACCACTCGAACTTCATTCGTGTCACGTGTTGCATTGGGGGCGTTTTGAAAATTGACGGTAAATGGCAACGGCTCGTTGGTTGGTACAAACCCGCCGGTCTCCAAAGTGAACGGACCGGTTTGGGACACCGCCGCCGTGGTCGCACCGGCTTGGTCGTAATAGCCTTGCAAGTTCAGTGGAAAAAAGACGTCGTTGTCGTTGGGCGTAATACCAGTGATTTGATACTCCGCCGGAATCCCCGCGCCACGATTTCCGAACGGCACCCACGGGACATAGACTCGCATGGTTTGAAAGGAGGTGTTAGCGGTCTGTCCCAGATCGTAGTCACTGAATTCGGGCAGGGCGGCGACCGGGTTGGGGCTTTGTAAAATCCCCAAGAACGAAAGCGAATCCGACGTGAAATTCACCTGATTCGTATCCTGGGCGGCATGCAAGGTTGGATCGTGACCATACCAACGTCTGACGTTGTCAAAGAAGTCGGTCAGATCGCCGCTGGCGCGAATCTGGTCACCGCCGGGACCGGTCAAAATGCCGCCGGCAAGCGTCGCAATTGAACTCGCAAGTTCCTGGTCACGCCGCGTCGGCGGCACGGAGTCGATCTCACGCAACCGACCGCTTTCGGACAGGTATCCCAGATAAAGCGATCGCCACGCATCTCCGTCACCGGCCAAATTCACCAGGATCGCGTCGGCATCATCGTCGGCCAAAATCCCGGCCCGCAATCGGTCGGCTTCGCCCAGCGAGTGTGCGATGAATTCATCCCGCGTTAGTGATGTGGCTGACGCAACGATGTGGAATTGAAATGGAATCAACGGCTGAATCAACAAATCCGGTACAGCGCCGAAAGCTTCCCAAACCAATGCCAACCCTGGCGAAATCTTATCGAGCGCCGAAGGACCATCGGCCAACAAGTCGCCAGCCGCGTAATCCGGGAACACCTCATAGATCTTTGCTTTGAATGCATCCCATGCGTGATCGTGCAATTCACGCAACCCCGGATACGTTTGCACTTGAAAAGTAAAGCCGGCGTACCCGTCGGCGGGTTGATCAAACAAATACCCGCTGGCAGTGACATGTCCGTCGGTGTTGAGCGCCGAATCGAGTTCGGCCCACGAAAGATCGGCAAGTGAGCCGCCGGGACCGCCTCGCAAAGAAGATGTGAAACTGGTGTAAGGCAGGCGATAGACGTTCTGGTTGATCCCCAATTCGGGAATACCGACGCTGTAAAACACGTACGGCGAATCAACGTTACCCAGGTTTTTCAGTGTGATCCCGTAGGTACCGTTATCGCCGGCCAGCACGTACCGCGGACCGCCAATCCCGACCGTCACCTCGGGTTCAATCGTCCGTTCCACTTGGAAACGATACGGGACCACTGCAATTTCGCCACCGGGATTAATGACCTGAACATCGTAAAGCCCATATGGAGCATCCTGCAAATCAAACGTCACAATCAACTCAGACGCCGAAACGTAGTTCCGGCCGACCGGAACGAACTCGGCAAAACCGGGCCGTACAAGTTTGACAATCGCATCGGGATGGAACCGGGCACCGGAGATCGTCGTGGTGACAAATTTTGCGTCTCCGCCGATGTCGGTTCGGATATCGGTGATCGCAAGCGGCATCAACTCGGCAAGAACGCGGATCGGCGAATCCAGACTCTCCGCCGCAAAACCGCGGACAAGAACGTAGTAGGTTCCACCGGCTGTTGCAGGGACGACAGCAGCAGGCGAGGTCAGCAGCACGCCGCCAGAACTGGCATCGAAAGACCGCACCGTCGGCGCTTGGTTGTGTCGCAAAAATACTTCGTGCGATGAATCATCTCCGGCGGACACGGTGACCCGCAACGTCCGGTCGAAGGGAACGTCGATCGCAAACAGCTTTTCCTGGCCGCTGCCGAGAGTTGTCTCAAACGGAACATCCAACGTCAAAAAAGGTGCGGTCAAATGCATCGTCGAGGCCGACGCAGCGTCGTTGTTGTCGTCAGCGACGTCTTCGTAGACCTGATTGAAGATGTCTGCGCGAACGATGGCGCGATAGTCACCTGGCGTTAACGACGGCGTAATGATCTCGATCGTCGATGTATAGCTTTCGCCCGGAGCAAGTGTTCCGTCAAATTCAACATGTCCCACCCCCGCATCATCCAGACTCCAAGTGGCGTCCGAACTGAAGTACAAACTGTCGGACCATCGGCCGCCGACCACAACTTCACTCGTATTGGTGACCGTCCACTGAATCGACACAGACGCCCCGGTCGTTACGTCCTCGGGCACGATGATTTCCGTCACTTGCAGATCACTTGCCGCCGGCAAATCAATGATCATCGGGATTGGCGGTGACGCAGCGTTATTCCTTTCGTTGGGTCCTTCGAAGACGTCGCCCGACACGCTGCCCCGATCCGGATCGGTGATCGCAAAGACGTAATACGCACCCAGCAAACCGGTCGGCAGCGACAGCGTGACGTCGTTGGAATACGAGGCGCCCGCACCAAGGCCGTCTTCGTGGTTTGCCGAACCGATGAACAAATCGCTGTCCAGGTCCAACAGCTCGTCGCGGGAAAGATAAAACAGGTCGCGCCACTCATCTTGTCCGGCCACGGTCGCGCCACCGACATTGGTCACTTCGTACAACACATCGATCAATTGCCCGCGATCGGCGCGCTCGGGGGCGACGATTGATGTGACTTGCAAGTCCGGCAACACGGCCGAGGTGACCGCCAGACTGGCCACGGCGATATTGTTGCCTTCAAGTTGGAACTCTTTGACATCGCCACGCGCGGACTGTCGTGACGCGGACGATGCTAAATCCCACGGCGCCAAATCGCCCGGCAACTCGAACTCAATCCCGACGCGTCTAAAACCAATGTCGCTCGGCCGTCCCGAACGATCTTGCATCGCAGCGGAATCGGTAAACAGCAGCAATTGAAAATCACCATTGATACCGTCTGGAATGTGCACGTTCACCCGATTGGTGTACGTTTCGCCAGGCGACAGCACTCCGAGATGCGATGTCAGGGCGACCTGTGTGTCAAAGTTGTCCAATGATGCGTCGTGCGAGAGAAAGACTCGATCGGACCATTGGTCGACCCGCGTTGCACGGTCGCCGGAGTTTTCAACGGTGTAGACGACTTCGATGGTTTCACCGGAGATCGCACCGGAGGGCACTTGAACGTCAACGATCCGCAAGTCGGCTTCTTGGAATTGGATCGGCAAATTAACGCGGGCAAGATTGTCCCGAGGGTCTTCGAAAGCCCAACGATCAAAGTGCGCGTTCCAGTCCGCGTTGTTGCCTTCGTCGGCCGGAAACCAATCATCCGCCAACAGTCGCGATTGATAGGGAAACAGCAACGGCGATTTGTCATTGTGGGCGTCAAGGTGAACCCACAGCGAATAATCACCGCTTGCTCCTTCGGGTAAAGTCGTTGTGAACGTGACCGTGTATTGATCACCCGGATCAATCGTTTCGGTCGGTGCATAGATTGACGCTCCCAGATATGACGCACGCTGGCGAATGAATGTTGTGTCCGGCGAAAGCCACAAAAAGTCTTTCCAATAGGCGGTGCCCGCCCAAAGCGATTGGTCTCCGATGTTTTCGACGGTGTAGCTGAACGTAATCTCTTCACCGGACTTCGCATCAGGCGGCAAATCGAACGAAACGATTTTAAGGTTGGCCGCGGTGGAGCTGATGTTTGCCGGGACCGCAGTCACGTTGTTTGTTTCGTTGACTTCATCGACCCGTTGGAACTGGATCTCGGTCCCACCGGCCCCCGGAAAAAAGCCGGAAAGATCTATCGACGGCGTCGGCGGTAATTCGTCGTCCGTGATCACGACAATGTATTGCCCGGTTGCCGACGGCGCCAGCGAAACGTCTGCGGAAACGCTGTATGCGGCGCCGGCGGCCAATGGCAGGTCGCGTTTCCGCTGCGTCAACAACATCGTCGTCGCGTCGTCAGCCCTGGGATTGGGATTGTCACTCAAGTAGACGCGATCGATCCAGTTGCCATGTTGAACGTCCGCTAGCCCAAGGTTTTCCACGGTCCAAGTGACGGTGATCGTGTCGCCTCCGGTCGCTGAAGGTGGAACTTGGATTTCACTGACAACCAAATCGGGTTGCGCCCCGAGTACCTGGATCGACCGCGCCTTGTAATTGTTGTTGTCAATGTTATTCGGATCGTCGGGGTTTTCGTTCGCCGCCAGTGTGTCTTCCGGAATCACCGACAGCGGATCGACCCACGGTGTGACGTACCAGATGCCGGACTCAAGTTCTCGGGGGATGCGGATCGTCGTCTGCGTCTCATAACCGGCCGACCGATCAAGCGACCCGGTGTGCGCGACGGTTTGCAGCAACAGATCGCCTTGGCCCGGATGCGGTCGATTCTTGTCGCGGGTCAACCAGACGTTTTCTGTCCACGTTTCTCCATGCGTCGCTCCATCACCAAGGTTCGTGACCGTGTACCGCACGGGAATCTCGCCGCCGGCCACGACTTGCGACGGCGCAATCACATCACTGACGACCAGATCGGCCAAGGGCTCGGGATCGATGAAGACTGATCGATACGAAATATTGTTATCGTGATTCGGCCATTCGCTGACCGAATCGTCTGCATCGGTGTGGACGATCACGTAAACATCGCCGCGATATCGAATCGGTACCGTAACGCCAGCCGCGTCGGTACTGTATCGTTCACCTGCGTTCAGCGCGGCGCCGTTTTCGTATTGACCGATCAAGATGTCGGCATGGTCGATCACCGTGTCCAACGATAAATAAACTTGATCGATCCAGCGAATGTTCTGCGTACCGACGGAACCTTGATTGACCACCACGAACTGTGGCGACAACGTGGCGCCGGCGGTCAATCGATCGGGAATCACAATCGATTCGACTTGCAGATCTGCCCTCGGGCGGACATTGACCGTGACGGCCTGGGTCGCCACGTTGTTCGAATCGCCATTGGCTTCGTACAACAAACCTCCGTGATTCGTTTGCACAATCAGATCGAAAACGCCGGTCGATTGGATCGGGATCCGAACGGCTTCGCTGCGCGTGTAACTCTGGCCCGCCGGAATCGAATCGACGAACGGATATATCCCCAACTGGATCACGTCACCATCGGGGTTTCCGGCCGGTTGTAAGTAAACTCGATCGACCCAACCTCCGGATGCGTCTCCCAATCCGTTGTTGATGACCGTCCATCGAACGTCCATCAATGTGCCTTCCTCGGCCGATGTCGGTGCGTCGATGTTGGTGACCTCCAAGTCCGGCGCTGGAAGCAATGTCACCGGAAAAGCGACGCTGGCGGTAACATTGTTGTCATCAAAAATGAATTCGTACGGCGGATCGTCGGCGGCCGTGTGAACGATGACAAAGTGGTCGCCCGAGATTCCCTGGGGAATGACAATGTTTCCGGATCGCGTGTATCGGTCGCCAGGCGCGATCTGTCCGAAATGTTGGAAACGAACTCCGCTGCCTTCGATCGGCTGGGTGCCTGCAGCGTCGGTCGCCAGATAGACATAGTCATACCAATCGCCTCGATTGGTAATTCCGATTCCAACGTTTTCGACGGTCCATGAAACACTGGTAATCGATCCCGCGTTGACAGGCCCTGGCACGTCGATGTCACGAACGATCAAATCCGCATAGGGCGCCGGCATGATGTCGACTTGGCCGATTCGCATCGCGTCGTTGTTCGCTTCGTTGCCATTTTCAAAAACCTGGTTTTCGAAATCGCTGCGAACGTAGACATAAAACCGGTCGCTGATTCCCGGCGGCAGCATGACTGTTTCGTTGGCGGAGTAGGACGCCCCTTCGTCTAACCCAATCGTCTGTTCGAACGTCGCGATGACTCGATCATCCGCGTCACCGAGTATTTCGTTGGTGCTTAAGACAATTGCGTCGATCCAGCGGTCGGTCAACCCGCGACCGGTGCCATTGTTGGTGACGGCCCATCCGACTGTGATTTCGGCTGGATCACCGATGACTTGTGACGGCGATGTGACGTTGGATACGGCCAGATCGGCGTAAGGAGTCAACGTTAATTCGATCGGATGGACCAACAGATTGTTCTGCTCTCCATCAAATGATTCGCCCAGATCGTTTTCCGTGTCGGTGACGACCAACAGGTGCATCGCTCCCTGCGCGTCCACCGGCATCGTCACCGTCCGACTGAAGGCCCGCGACTGCCCCGGATCCAGCGATTGCGTGACGTCAAATTGGTCGACCAGCCGATCATCGGTCGATAAAACCTGGTCGTTCGAAACGTAAATCTGTTGTCGCCATGCCTTGGCGATACCACTGCCTTCGTTGGAAAGATCGAACGTCAGCAGAACCTCCTGCCCCGAATCACTTGCCGAAGGTCCAACGAAGTTAAGGACTTGGACGTCGGGGTGTGTGATTTGAATCGTATTGCCGGACAGTCCGTTGTTATCTTCGTAGGGACCTTCAAACAGTCGATCGGTGTCGTCAACCGCCAATCGGATGCGATACTCGCCGTCCGGCATGTCCGGCAAGCTAACCGTCATCATCGACATGTAACTCTCGCCGGCGGCAATCGTTTGATTATGAAAAACGCTGCCGACAAGTTTCTTGAATCCCTGCGCATCAATTGAATCAAAGTAAATTCGATCAAACCATCGATCATCCGTTTCGGTGTCTCCCTGGTTGATCGCCGTCCACGTCAACACAACCGCCTCCCGCGGCTGACCGGTCGTCGGGCCCGCAATCGATGTTGCCAACAAATCAACCAGCGGCGGAAAGGTGAGATCTAAAGCGACAGAGGCGTAATGATTGTTTTCATCCGTTTCATGAATACTGTTTCCATCGTCAATCGACGCGATCAAAAAGTATGTTCCTGATGTTAACGATTGAATCAATGGCAACGGAATCGCCAGATCACGACCATAAGATTGTCCGGCGACGAGGGATGTGTTTTGATCAAGTTGCCAAAGCTGCAAGTCGGATGCATCAAGGACGGCATCTTCAGACAAAAAGACTCGGTCTGTCCATTCACTTCCACCCGCGATTGCCGTACTGGCATTGGTGACCTGGAATTGAACCGAAACGGTTTCGCCGAATTTGTGTTCGGTACCAACCACCGACAAGTCCCCATCGGCGATGACCAGGTCCGGCAATGCCCATTCGAAGACCCTGTTTAACTGGTCGTCGATAGGTTCGCCATTGATTTGGTCTTGGTCCTGGTTCATGGGGTTGCCGACCCAGTCCGACACGTCGGGGCCGATTGACAACATGTACTGTCCGTTAACGAATCCGCCTGGGGTCGGCCGAACGACAAAGCGTGAATGAGATCCATCGGCGGGTTGAACCGATGCGATATTGACCGCCACGTTGCCCGGCGCGATCAACGAAATGTCGTCGGCTGAGAACGAACCGCTATCAATGGGCTCGTCAAAGTCGACCACCAAGAACGGTCCATCCGCGTCAATGGCGCTGTCCGATGGCATGACGGACACAACGGATGCGCCGCTCGAAAAGCCGGTGATGAACTCGAGCGTTGTCGGCGCAAGTTCCGGGGTCAGAATCTGGCTGCCAAAGTCAAGACCTTCGTAGGTCGGTGTGCCGGTCCGCGACGGAAAGGTCATTACCAGGTAACTGTCGCCCGGCTGCGGATTGTGGTCGTTCGCCTTCGTCGTTCGAATGGTGCCGTTGATTGAAACGGCGCTGCCTACTTCCAGAACGTCGTAATCCTGGACTGCCGCCAAACCGCCGATATCAAAATTCAGCGTCCCATCGGTCGTTACGACCAGCGTTCCTGTGATGACCAGTTTGCCCTCCGGATCAATCATGCCACCGTTGTTGACATCCGAGCGAACGACTCCATTGCCCGTCAGGACCGAATCCGACCCGAGCGAGAACAATCCGTCGATCGCACCGGCTAGACCTGCCGTCACGTGGACGCCGGACAACGAGGAACCCCGCGGCGTCTCGGCGCTGCCCAGATCAACGGTGCCGCCGTAACGCGACATGATGGTTGAATATCGGTTCGATCCGGTCAACGAGCCCGAGGACTGATCCGAAAACAGCTGCAGATGCTGCAAGTCGATCAAACTGCCGACGCCTTCAGCAATCAATTCGATGCGTCGCTGCGTCGTGTTTCCCAGATCTGAATCCTCGATCCGCTGCACTCCCGACAGGTCAATTGTTCCTCCGGACAGCGCCTCGATAAAGACACGCGAGTTGTAATCGTCGCCGTTTGTGATTTGCAACGCATTACTTAGGTCCAAGCGACTGCCGAAGCCCTCGGCTCGCAAGACCGCGATTTGATTCGGTGCGTCGGTCACGTGATCAAACGAAGTGACCGCCGGCAAGGAAAGAACCACTCCGTCGGTCGCGACCAATGTCGCCGAGTTGACGTCATTCAATTTCGGTACGTCCGCGGTACCGCCGCCTTGCAGCGACAATTCACCCGCGGAAAGATCAGTGAGCAGCGGAAATAACACCTGATGACCGTCGATGCGAATGGCTGTTCCGGCGGCATCGATCAACGATGCAAAGTTGACCGTATCGCTGCCGACCAATTCAAAAACACTGTTCGTCGCCGACGTGATCGTTTCCACCGCAAACCCGCTGACCGCATCGGTGACCACTCGCACGCCTTCCAATGTCGATAACGACGGCGCAAGAATTTGACCCAACCGGGCAACGGAAAGTGTCGAATGTCCGCTTGCGGCGGCATGTGACACGGGAGATTCACCGATGTCCTTGAAAGCCGACATTGACGACAAATCGATCTGGCTGCCGAAACCATCTGCAAAGAAATGAACACCGCGGCCGGCCGTGTTTCCGGTGTCGGGCTCGGCGACGGAAACGACGCCAGACAAATCGACAATTCCTCCGTCAATGGCCTGGACGGACAGGGTCGCACGAAACAGTGTTCCACCGTCGATCTGTGTAACGTTAGGCAACTCGATTCGGCTGCCGATTCCGGACGCGACAAAATCACGTGACTGCGTGCCCGCCGTTGATGCGTGTGAATAGCTGGTCACAAGCGGCAGGGCCAGGACGATCCCGTCGGCAACACTTAGGCTCGATCCGTCGATAACGGCCAACTTATTCGCGTTGACTTGACCGCCGGAACGCAGTTCGATCGCGCCTCCGGTCAATCGACTCAATTCGACAAGGTCGATCGAACCGTTGTCGGCAACGAAGCGGGTTTGGTCGGCTGCGACAAGGTTCGGAATCGTGACAACACGATCACGTGCTTCCAACGCGCCACGGTCGAACGTCGTCAAACCGTCAAGCGGCAGAGAGCTTGTCGCATCGACGTTAACGGAAACACCCTGCAGCGAAACGAGCGAGTCCAAGCGAATCGATCCTCCACGCATCGCAATCAATTGCGAATAGGATCCGGCGTCGTCTAAGGAAGATTCAGAATCTTGAAACGATGTCAAGCTTTGCAGATCGATCGAGCTACTTGCGTCCGCCGCGACGATTGAAACGCCTCGTTGGCTGGTGTTTCCACCGGCGCCGTCGATGATTTGTGTGACGCCGGCCAAGTCGATTTGGCCACCGGAGACGGACTCGATTCGAAGCCGATTGCCGTAATTCGTGCCGCCAACAATCGATTGCAATGAATCAAATGTCAGTCGACTTCCGCTGCCTTGAACGATCCAGTTGCGCTGCACGTTGTTGGTCGTCGCATCATGCTCGTACGTTGCCAGATACTTGAAACGCAACTCCGCGCCGCCCGACACCGAAAGATTGCCGCCGCTGATGGATTGTTGCCCATTGACGATCAGCGACGCGTCGGCGCCGTGAACTGCCAACGTTGCTCCGCCGGTCAGATTAAAACTGCCGTCCAATTGCGAAGGTCCCAGCACGGTAAGCGATCCACCGACAATGTTTAGTCCGCCCGGTCCGGTTACGCTGTGTGCTTGCCGGTCGCCACTGTCGATCGTCACCGTCACCGCTGGATTGGCCAGTTCGACATGATCGAAACTTCCCGGAACTTGACCGCTACTCCACGCGGTCGGATCGTCCCAATTTCCGTCACTGCCGATCCAATAGACGGTTCGTGTGGCAGGCGAGTCTTCGTCGATCGTTGCCGTGCCGCCGAACAGATCAATGTCGGAACTTGACGGAGGTGCCGGCCCGAGAACCGAACCATCGGCAATCGCCACGTCGGCGTCTGCTTCGTCCAGATCTCCCGTGACGGTGGTGTTGACCAATATTATCAAAGCGGGCGCGATGATGCTGCCGCCCGCCGATTCCGTCAAACTGGATACCAGGTTGCCATCACGGTCGACCACGCTTTCCAGGCGATCCAATCGGATACTGGACCCCGTCCCGTCGGACGTGAAGGAGAACCCGCGTTGGCTTGTGTTTCCGTCGGCGCGGTCGACCATTTGTTGGACGTTCTGCAGATCAATCAAACCGCCTGCGGTTGTTTCGACGTTCAATTGGTTGTTGTACTCGGCACCGCCGCGAATCCAGCGTAGCGCCGGGAAATTGATGCGACTTCCGACTCCCTCGGCGATCCAAGACACGACGGTGTTGCTTTGTGTCGATGCCAAGTCATAGGTCTGGATCAAAGGGAAGGTGATCGATGTACCGCCGCGTGCTTCGAACCCCGACCCATCGACACTGGTCACTTGCGGCATTTGCACGGTTGCCCCGGCGTCCGTCACGAGCACGTTGTGTTCGAAACGCGTGATACCGTTGAATGCCGCATCGGTTCCGGCCAACGTCAATTTGGTACCACGAACCGATTCCAGCGAATCGAACAGACTGGGCCGCGAATCGACGGTGACGACGCTATCTTCGACAAGAACGAGTTCACTTGGATCAACGTCGCCCGCTGTGTCGATCATCAATTCCGTGCCTCTCAATCGACGCAGATTGGGTGCGATGATTTCGCCTCCGTCGGATGCATCGATCAGAGAATGTTGATTGTTACCGCTGCCATCTCGGTCGATAATCTCAGACAGTGAAGTGAGATCGACTCGGCTGTCCGTTCCCGATGCCGTAATTTGGAACGATCGAAAACGCAGGTCGCCGGTGGGCGGATCCACGAACTGCCTGGCCGCGGGAAGTGAAATGGTTGCACCAGACTCGGCTCGAATAAAGTGGTCGTTGTTGTATCCCTGGCCACCGACGACAGACGTCAAATTCGGCAGTTCCAGCCGTGACCCGGCCCCGCTGGCTGACCAAAGCCGATCGACGGAGGAAATGGTCGAAGCGTGACGGTATCCGACAACTCCCGGAAGCGACAACACCGAACCGCCGCGAACATCCAAATCGGAGCCGTCGATGTTGGTCAATTGTGGTGCAACGAAGACCGCGCCCTGATCGACGGCTATCAAACCTTCGCGCAAGGTTTGGACAAGAGGCAACGTGAGTGTTGATTGTTGAACAATAAACTGGGAACCCGTCGCAAGAGTCAGATCCGGCATCGCGACATCGTTGGCGTTGATCGTAACCGCTGAATCGGTCAATGATCGAATTTGTTCGACCGCGATCGTGCCGGTGCCATCAAGATTGAACTGTGCACCTCGCACATCGGTCAGCGACGCTGTCGCGATTTCCGCTCCGCCGGTCGCAACAAACGTGCTGCGATCGTCGGAATTCTGGTCCTGAATCGAAACCAACGACGACAAATCGATCCGACTTTCTGCGTCGCCCGCGTCAAATGAAAACGACCGACGACGAGTGTCGCCTTCGACCGGATCCACCAAAGACTGCACGGCGGACAGATCGATCACCCCGCCGTCGACGACTTCGAATTCGACATGGGTGTTGTAGTGAGTTCCACCAACGATCGATTTCAAGGCGCCCAGCTCAATTCGACTGCCCGAACCGGCTGCGGTGAACTTGCGCGTTTGATTGCCGGCCGTTGACTGAAAGCGAAACGAAGTGACACCGGGAAACGCGATGACCGCGCCGCCGATTGCAGTGAATTGCGAATTGCCCAAGTTGGCGTCGCCGAGGACCGTTAGCGATGATTGGTCTCCGTCCGCGATCACGGCGTGCTGGCCTTGCAACACCAGATCACCGCCGACTTGCACGTTGCCGAGGATCAGAAACTGGCTGGCCGACCCGGCGATCGTCATCCGGTGATTAACAGCCACTGAAAGAGACGATCCGTCGATGGGACGCAGTGTTCCATCTTGGACGGTCAGTTCATCGACCAACAACGATGTTGTTTTGAGTTCCCCGTCGACCAGATGCAAGTGCTCTGTCGAATCGATCGATGCGACTTCGACCGCGGCGTTGATCCGGATGTCCAAAACATTTGCCGGATGATTGATCACAACATCATCCAACTTGGATGGCATCACGTCATTGGCCCAGTTAAGCGGATCTTGCCAGCTGGTTCCGTCACCACCGCCGTCCCATTGAATGGTCGCAAGCAGGTGTCGATTCTCAAGCCTCTCGAAGGGCAATCGCAATAATCCCTGAGTGACTTTTTTGCGATTCAAACGTGCCGCGCGATTGCGACGACGATCCAGAGGTCGGTGCTTTTTCCGTCCCATCAATGGTGCCTACTAGTTGAATCGGCACTGGAATGGAAAGAAAGCTACGAAGGAGCCAGACGCATGGTTGAACCATGACGGTACGACTAACGGGAACGTTGCCCTCTACCGTTCCCGACCGAAAACTGGGGGAATAGGATCGCAACGACCAGACTTCCGCCCCCCACTGCGACAGCGTCAAGCGTAGTGGTCTGACACCCAATTGCAACCTGTGCGGGCCTCCCGGACGTGCGACTTGCAATAAAACGTTCGGTCTTCCGCTACCATCGAAGCCCTCATTCTCGGTTGGAACAACGCACTTGACGCCTTGCCCAGGCCAAACGAAGTGCTCCTTTGACCCTGATCAGCGATCCCTTGGCACACCTGCTGCTGGCCAGAGCCTCCCTCCGTTTTACCGGGCGAAATTGGTCCAACAGATCGAACCGCTACGCCCGAAATACTTGCAATTGCCCAGACCCCCACTTAGCATTGGTGAATTACAAACACCCCTGTTTTGCGATTCCATGCATTTCCAGTCCTACAACCGCCGATTTGTTTGCGGATTGATGGCCACACGGCCACGAGGGCTCGCGATTGCACTCGTTTTCGCTTTCTTTCTAGCGGGCATGCAAACATGCCCCGCAGCCGTTGTCGCCTTTCTGACAACATCCAGGGCGATTTCTGGCGAGCGATTCGAAACGGATTTGATGTTTGCCGCAGATCCGCGTGATCCGCTGATCCCTGGGGAGCCGGGAGTGATCGGAGACCAGATTGAGTGGATCAATCTGGACATTTTCAACAGCCTGGTGAACGCCGCGCCCCTGACTGATTTTGGCCGTGTTCGGTTTGATTCGGCGCCGCGATTCGCCGATTGGCAAGACGGACAGCAATTCGGGTTGACGCCCAGCTTCGAATCCGTCGTCGTTTTAGACTCGTTTGCTTCATCACCCGTGTCGCCGTTTACGATCGTTGATATCGATCCTTTCATTATCGGGACGTTCACGTTCGACTACAGCGGACTCGGACTTCAGCCGGGCGACAAGATCACGTTAGATTTAAGTGGCCGAAATGATGGGTCATCCACGAAAACCACATCGATCGCGATTCGCTCGGCTAGCACATCAACGACAGCGTTGTTTGATCCAGATTTTACATCTTCATTCGGATCGGAAATCACCGTTTTTCAGATCCCGACCGCAATCCCAGAACCTGGTGCCGCGGTGGTACTTGGTCTACTGTCAGCCAGCGTCTTGATTCGCCGTCGCCGTCGCCGCTGCTGAAATTGATAACGCGACGGCATCGATGACGGTGTGGTCGAGGCTGGAACGCCCGTTCCGGCGGTTGCGTGTTGAAGGAGTACTGGCTTGCGCTTTGTCCAGAATTAATTTTCGGGTTGAGAACGTAGTGGAAGTCGTCAAGACTTTCGTGAATTGCGGGACGGATCGAAACTCTTGACGAGGTCCGCTACCCTAAAACGAAACGTTGACGGACCACCGGTGGGCGACATCATGGCCGATGGAACTTCAGAACACTGTACTCCTGAACTCTGTTCAGCTGCGTATCGACGCGTGCGCGTCCTGGCGTGTGCATCGTGGATTTGCTTTTCAGTTTGGGCTGCTTTGTTTTATGGGTTCTGGCGATTCGATGTGACGCGCCCCAGCGGCTGGTTTGCAGCGTTATCGCTCGTCACTGCCTTGGCATTGGCAATCTGGCTTTTCGGAAGTTGCTTCAATCTGTTTTGCTCTGCCGTTCCCTGGCGTCTGCGAATCGCAGTTCTTGGATGGTTGTTGATCGGCATGTACCCGCCTGGATTTTTTTCTGCTCAATGGGTAAAGGCATCGCTGACATTTCGCGATCGACGCGCCACGGAGCTCCCGGTTTACCAGCGTGTTTGTACGGTTTGGTTGTCATCGTTACTTGACGCCAACGCACACGCAAGGCTGTCGGTCTACCCAGGCAAACACGTGATTTTGGCGAATCAACGAGAGATCGTCGATGCACAAGACTTGTTGGTTTCAATGGACCGACACGTCGTCGAGATGTGTGAATTACTCGGCCAGGAACCGCCTTCCAATGTCGCCTGGATGCGGGCATCGTTTCTGGGGTTTGACGGATTGTCATTTGGGCCGTGGGGCATTGCCAAGGCCGATCAGGATGGCGCGGGTGTCACGGCGCTGGATCGGCACGAGGTCGCCCACGCCGTGATCACTGAACTGGCCGGCCGCAACCACGACCCGCCGCGTTTCTTTTCGGAGGGCTGGGCTGAATCGCAAAGTGCAGACCGCGACCAGATGATTCTGGCACTCGATGGCAACAACGAATCGACGCCTTTTCTAAAGGTCGACGATCTGTTGGATGACCACTGGTACCGCGCTTCACGCAGTCCCGTCTACCTATTCGGCGGTCCATTCGTGACCTACTTGCTCGAACGGTTCGATGGAGCCACTTTCCTGAGCCTTTATCGTGGTGTTCGTCGGAAATCCTTCCGGGACGACGTGCGCCGCATCCTTGGTGTCCCCTGGAGTGACATCGAGTCGGACTTTTGGATTTGGTTGGCAAGCGAAGCCGAACGAATCCGACAATCGCCTGACCATGTTGATACTGCTGCCGAAATGGATCAACGGTTCGAACTTGAATTCGCCGACGAAACGGACCGCGAGAACTGGCGTCGATTGACTGAACTTTACGCACAAACCATTTGGGCGGACAATCGATTACCAGATCATCTTCATCTTTCAATGACTGCCAATGTGGTTGCTGAGAATGACCAGAATTCTTTGGACCGTTCGCTTGGTGTTTGCGTTGATGATGGCCAATGTTTCGTTCACTACGAGGCGGATTCGCCTGCTTTTCGTTCCAGCGTTTTTATCTTGGCTGCCGATGATTGTTTTGCAATGGTATCGCGACGAGGCGACGAAGACTTGGAGGTTGACGCCAGCGGGATCGGGGGCAAGGAAACGGTTCTTCAGGCGATTTCTAACTACGTTGAAATGGGACGCGGGGTTGATGACTTGGATCCGGGCCGATGCATCCCACTCTCTCGGCAATCATCGCGTGGAAATTTTCGCACGCGTGTCGATGAAATTATTGCGCCCATCGATGATGAAAGAATCTGGAAAGTAAAACTGGTTCAATGGTTGCAGGGCTCCGAGTCGCCGTTTGGCACCGAAGTCTGGCTGGACGAAACACACCAACTAGCGGTGGTCAAATCGATCCAGTGGATCGAGTCCAAACCACCACATTCGACGTCAACGACACTGTTTCCAAAAGACGGTCAATTGTTCTTTCCGATCACAATGACATTCAGTGGAAATCGTGACGGGGAAGATGGAGGGTACCACGGTCAAGTCACGATGCGCCAACTCGACGAAAGCGAAGTGACGTTGCTGAAACAGCAAGTCACTTCATCCACAGCAATCGCCAAATCGGTTTCGGATCGCCGTTGGTATGACTTCATGCCGATGTTGGCAAGCGGCATGCTGCTGCTGGGAATTGCCGGTGCAATGTTGGGCAGGCGTATTGCGTAAATTTTTTCTGGCCGGTTCAAAACCAGAAACGCGACGCCTTAAAACGACACGTCCCATGTCGGCTTGTTCGACATGGGCGTATGTTTTGCAATTAGAAAACGAAGGTCGCGAACTCTTTCTCCCCCCGCTTCCCGGTATTTTCCTTCTCCTGTCATCGGCGGTTACCTTGTCCGCCACAATCAGCGAAGCAACGGGCGGATCGTTCCGGCGGAGATCGAAGCAGTCCCGTGTTTAGCTCATTCGTTCGCCTGATCAGCGGGCATTTGCCACTGGTACGTTGCCTTGAAGGCTTTTTATCGTCCTTGGCCCGTCTTCAAAGTGGAATCTTTCGAAACGCTTTTCCGTTTTTCGTTCTAACCTGACGATCTCCACCGATCTTCCAACCGTCACCAATGCGATAAAGTCTGTACTTCATGATCCAATGCATCCCATACGCTTCCTGAAGAGTTACTTCAATGGAATCATCGAAGGATTCGGTGTGCAGCACTTCAATCTTATCGGGATCGAATTCTGGATTTCGATGATCATAGGAAATGGCTTCGTCACTGGATCGCATCGAGCGATTTTGTGGGGTGGTGTACTCGTCTAAAATCATGCGGAACTTCGAAAGTAAGGCATCGTGGTGTTGCCTTCGATCGTCTTCGTCGGCAAAAACAGTCTTTCCAAATTCGATTGCACTCATTCCCCAACGATGCATCGCCTCGTAAAAACGCAAGAGCGTGAACACCGCTTCGTCAACATCTGTTTCGTTCATTCACAGGCTATCGTTTGGGTCGGGCTTGGCGTCCGGTTTCCCGCCGAGGGTGTTGTCGATTTTTTTAAACATCCTGCCCCATTTCGTCGGCCGTCATCTCCTCATTTGTCAATTGTGTGATCAGGTCTTGCACGTCCCAGTGGTCGCGGGCTTGAATCAATCGTCCTTTTGAAAACACAGCGAGAGAACTTCCCCTAATTTCCACCCAACGGCCAGTGGGAGGTATTCCGAGAAATTCTCCGACGTGTCGTTTGTGGACCTGCCAATACGCGACAACTGTATTGCCTTCACTAACGACACGATCGACGGTCAGACGCAGGGGATCAAAAGCTTGAAGAATGCTCGACACGCGTAACCGAATTGCTTCGCGGCCGACCTCCTTCTTTCCCTCGGCAAGAAGTTCAACTTTGTCGTCGACCATCGATTCAACAACGGATAGATCTCGCTTATTGAAGACTCGATCGAACCAAAGCCGTATCAATGCTTCATTGTCATTGTCATGATGCCGGACGACCAAACCTGCAAACGGGACTTGCGGTGGAACATCGGTCGATGCCAAAGCTTGATAGACATTGGTTGCCGTAAGTGTATCGACCGGGCCGCCACCTTCCAGCTTACGGATCAGTCTAGAGGAGTACCCGGACATCGCGCCCAAATCGGATTGGGTTAATCCGGCCGCGTTACGTAGCTCGCGAAACATCTCCCCATCGACGCGAATTCCTCGACGCAATGCTCGATTGGAGCGTTCGACGTGTCTGGCCATCTCAGATGTTTCCGTAGTCAGGTCAATTCTGGAGAACGTTCCGGTATCGTTCCGACATGCCGAATCGCCCATTGAGTAGGATACAAATGCCCCGCCCCCAAAGGAGGGTAAGGCGTAGTGTAATCAATTATTTCGCGAATTGTGCCCTCCCCCGAATGGCGTGCCAGCGTCGTTCCATCGATGCAGCTGGCAAAGTCCTGGGAACTGATTCACCAAGGTTTGCCAAATGCCAGAGTTTCATCGGCGCGATCGGACTGCGAACCGATCCGATGATCGCCGTCAACAGCTTTATTCCAGAATCCAAAAGCTCCACAACCGACGATTCACAACACCTTCGTTGGAGTCGCTCGAAACTCGATTGATGCTGGCCGCGACCCCGTGGGATCTCGCCGAAGTCGCATCGGCGGTTTCCACGATCCGACCGACGGGAGTCACCGTGATCGTCGGCGAGCCTGGAAATGAAGGTGACATCGGCGCGCTGTCGCAATCGATTACAGATGTCGCTGATACCTCGAACCCCAACCTCGGCGCCTGGGAATTCCACCTCGGCACCGCTGGGATTTCGCCTGTCGGTCCTCGCGAGACAGTGTCGGGTGAAGTGATCGTCTCGGTCGACTGGGGTGGCCCGGAACTGTCTAGCAGCATCCGGCAAGTCGAAGCGATGGGAGACGCGCTCTTTAACACGCTGATCAAAACGGGTTGGGTGGAAACTCGTCAATCGGGGTCGTCGACGATACCGCTGCACATGATCGGTTTTGGCGCCGGCACATCGGTGGTCAGTGAAATGGTGGAACGTCTGGCGCGAATAGACGTCACCGTGGATCAGGTCACTCTATTGGATCCCTATGATCTGGCATCCGTCCCAGGTGCGGGGGGCAAATTTCCGCGAGACGAGATCGTGACGGCTCCAGCGGTGATGGACACGCTGGTCTGGAGTAACGTTGGGTATGCGGATGTCTATTATCAAACCGAATCTGCTTCCGGGGGCCGACCGATTCCGGGTGCATTCAATTACCTTGTCAATGTCGCGGATTCCGTCGACCATCCCGGCGGACACTCCGGCGTATTGGATTTCTACACCGCGACCGTTGGAACGTCGGCGAGTGTTGGTTTTAGCCTCAGCCGCATCGGCGGCGGTGAGACGCTGCGTCAGGGCGAGAATTACTACGACGCCGGACAGGATCATGCCTATTCACCGACGGAGTTGGTCAATCGATCTACTGGTCAACCCAATGCAATTTCGTTGGCTTCGATCGGACGATTATCAAGCGATGTCGTACGAGGACGCTGGGCTCCGTCGATCAATGCGTTTGAATTATATAACGGCGACTTTCAAGCCGCGACGTCGACCGGACAACTGATCGGATGGAATACCGGGTCGAAAGCTAATTTCCCGATGGTCGATGGTGCCAATCAGATTGTCCT
>JAGQPO010000344.1 GCA_020426665.1 Planctomycetales bacterium | reverse complement strand
TGGAGTGCTCATTACATCACTGGCAATTTGACACCGGCGGCCGATGCACCCGAATCCCTGCATCGTCATCGATTCCGCCGTTCGCTCGCCAGACCAGTTATCCGACGACGACCCGCCAAGGAAACGTTTACTTTTTCAACGGCCCAGCGGCAGATTATCCGCTGCCGTTTTTTGATGGGATGTCGCCGGGCGAATTGGTCGCCGCGAAACCCTTTGTCGAATTTGTCGACTGTCCCTGGTACATGATTGGCGCCAATGCCGTCGACATGCAACACTTTTCCATTGCACATGATCGCAAACTGAAAACCACGCCTGAAGTCGATTACCCCAACCCCTTGATGCATCGTACGGACTGCCATCTCGATGTCCTGGGCAACTCGTTCACCGACCGGATCACCAAACGTTTTGGCGGCGCCGAAGTTCGATTAAAAGTCAGCGATTGGTGCAGCACAATGATTTTTGCACACTCGCGACTCAAACGTACAGAGACGTTTGGCATGGTCGCGGTTATACCGATCAGTTCGGTTCGAACCATGGCACACGTCACCGTCATGGCACGGGTGGGACAAGGAACGATCCGTCGCGCGACATTGGATCCGATTCGAGCCGCTGTCCGGCGTCTGCTGATCCGTGACTTTCTGCGTTCAGACATCCATCGGCTTCGAGGGACGCGATTCAGCCCACACACCTTGATCGATATCGACCAGCAATTCCTCGAGTACTTTCGCTGGCTCGCCGGAGTGATCCGACGACCCACGAAAACCGAGTCCTAAACCATGCGATCTTCATTTTGACGAGCTCTATCATCTCACAACCCGATCCGATCGATCAAGCGACCTTCGAAATCGCGGATCATCTGTACCGCGCCCGCCTGGCGGGCGAGGTCGATCGAGAGTCGTTGCGGAGCATCAATCGCTCGCACGGAACCGACGTCGCGACCGCATTGCTGTACCGGCACTTTCGCAGCCGCCCGATGGAAATCCCTTTTTTGGGACCCAAGCAGGGCGAAAAAAGCTGGATGATCGTGATCGTTCCCGGTGCTTTTCACAAGGAACATCCCGAAATCGGCGGCGACGGTCGCGAAATCCGCGACCTTGCGAAAACCAACGGATGGCGCTGCGAAACCGTGCCAACGGCCAGCCTGGGAACAACCGCATTCAACGCGGAATCGATTATCCAGTTTCTGAATCAGAGAACCGATGACCACCAAATTTTGACCATTTCGCTCAGTAAAGGTACAACTGATTTGATCGCAGCGGTCGATCGAGAGCCGTCGATCGTGGACCGGTTGATGGGATGGATCAGTATCAGCGGGGTCCCCTGCGGCACGCTGATGGCGGACTGGCTGTTGGACCGCTGGCGTTTGCGCCCGATTTTGAATCTGATGTGTTGGAAACTTGGTGCCGATAAACAAGCCGTACGCGATCTCCGCCATGCACCTGGATCGTCGCACCAAGTTTTTCAGCAGATTCCGTGTATTCACGTCGCAGGTTTTCCGCTGCAGAGGCACTTATCAAACTGGCGTTCCCGGTTGTGGCATCGTCGTTTGCGAAGCACCGGCCCGAATGACAGCGTCGTACTGCTGGAAGATCTGCTGGGTGTTTCCGGAACGGTGCTGCCGATTTGGGGCGCCGACCACTATTTAAAGACTCAGTGGGACCTTCGCCGAGTGACTCAGGACCTCGTTAACAAATTGACAACAAGACAGTCCGCATGAAGATCGCGCTGATTTCTCCCAAAGGCCCGTTGTATCGACGCAGCGGTATTTTTCGGAAATCGTTGCGTTACATGCCGCTGACGTTACCGACACTGGCCGCCTTGGTACCAGATGATTTGGGCGCAACGGTAACCTGTATCGACGAAGGGATCGAAGAGATCGATCTGGATATCGATGCCGATTTGATCGGCATGACGGTGATCACGGGCACCGCGCCGCGCAGCTACGAATTGGCGAAGCGGTTTCGCGCGGCCGGCAAGACCGTGGTTCTGGGCGGTCCCCACGTGACACTCGTCCCCGACGACGCGCAACCGCATGCCGACAGCATCGTCGTCGGATACGCCGAACAGGAATGGCCGCGGCTGCTGCGAGATTATTCCCAAGGCCAACTCAAAGAACGTTACACGCAGCGCCCGGATCTGGATCTGGCTGGCTACCCGCAACCGGATCGAAGTGTGTTACCAGAACGACGTTTCTTGACGGCCGACGTCTTCGAAGCCACTCGCGGTTGCGTTCACAATTGTTCGTTCTGCGTGGTGCCATCGGCGTGGGGACGCAAACCGCTGGTCAAACCGGTTCACGAGATCATTGATGATATTCGCCAGCGCCGTGCCAAACGCGCAATCTTTATCGACTTGAATTTGATCGCTAACCGCGAATATGCCCGCGAACTGTTTGAAGCGTTGATCCCCTTGCGCATCCAGTGGTACGGTTTGGCGACAACATTGCTGTGCGAAGACGTGCCGCTGTTGGATTTGGCCGCCGCAAGTGGTTGCCGAGGCTTGCTGATGGGTTTGGAATCGATTCGCAGCGACAACCTGGCGGAAAACCACAAACGATTTAACCACCCGGATCAATACGGCCGGTTGGTCGAAATGCTTCACGACCGAAGGATCTCTTTGCAAGGGTGCTTTGTTTTTGGGATGGATCACGACACGGCCGATGTGTTCCAGGACACTGCAGAGTTGGCCGTCGATATCGCAATTGACCTGCCAAGATTTGCGATCTTGACTCCGTTTCCTGGCACCGCAACGTTTCACTCTTTGGATTCCCAATCGCGAATCCTGTCGCGGAATTGGGAATTGTATGACGGACAACATGTCGTCTTTCAACCGGCAACGATGTCTCCGGAACAACTGGCGCGCGGCAATGAACAAGCATGGCGTTACGCCTATCGCTGGCGAAACATTGCGAGACGTCTGCTGCACACCGCGGCGCCCCTGCACGTCGCCGCGACGACAAACCTTGGTTATCGATACTACGCGCATCACTTGGATCGGTTCTACAACTGTGATTGGATGATCGCCACGGCAACACCGCAACTTCGTTCCGGTTCGGATAATCTGTCGCAATCTGCCCCGCCAGAACTGGTGACGATCGGAGACGGCGATGAGTAGTTTGACATCGAACATCACGTCACGAAATCTCACTTCACCGGCGCGTCCGTTTCGAGTGACGATCGTCCATCCCTGTGTCGGTCGTTATCCACAGATGAAGCGTTACATCCGCACTTGGCAAATGGAACCGCTGTCCGCGGCAACGGTCGCCGCGTTATTGCCCGCAGACGTCCAGCGACGCTTCTATGACGACCGTCTTGAAGAAATCCCTTTCGACGAACCGACCGATCTAGTTGCAATCAGCGTCGAAACCTACACGGCCCGACGAGCCTACCAAATTGCGTCGGAATATCGTCGACGGGGAGTGCCTGTCGTGATGGGCGGATTTCACGCAACCCTGTGTCCCGACGAAGTCCTTCGTCACTGCGAAGCGATCGTGTTAGGCGAAGCAGAATCGCTGCTACCGGAAATGATCGATGATTTCAGGGCGCGCCGAAACCAGATTGTGTATCGATCCCAGGGCCGGCCCGAACGCACGGTCGGTCCGGATCGTTCGATTTTTATCGGTAAAAAATACCTGCCGATTCGGTTGGTTGAATTCGCGAGGGGCTGCCGATTTAAATGTGATTTTTGCGCCATCCAATCGTTTTTTGATTCCACCCACAGCCACCGCGGAATCGGCGACTTCGTCGATGAAGTCAAACAAATCCGATCCGGACGCCAACTGTTTTTTTTCATCGATGATAACCTGACGTCGAATTTGGATGCCGCCAAAGAAATGATGCGGGCGTTGATCCCTCTGAACATCCGCTGGGTTTCACAGACGGCGATCAACGTCGCTTATGACGAAGAAGCCCTTTGTTTGATGCGTCAAAGTGGATGCCAGGGCGTGCTGGTCGGATTTGAATCATTGGACCCCGACGGCCTTCGCCAGATGAACAAAGGGTT
>JAGQPO010000343.1 GCA_020426665.1 Planctomycetales bacterium | reverse complement strand
GGGTGAAGCTATAAGGGCGACACAGAATTGCGGCGTCGTGTCGACCTCCGAGGCTTTCAAAACGCGCAACTTCAAAGCACATGCGTCGCGCTACTTCCTTGGTGTTTGATTCCGATTGCGCTGATTTTGTTCGCGCTGATTTCGATTTCGGTTTGTGGGGCCGACTTCGGTGTCTTCGGGGACGCCGAATTGCTTTTGCGCCGCCGCTAGTTCCTTTTCGAGGCGGTTCTGGATTTGCGTGTAATCGGTGCTTCCATAAACGCTTTGCAACTCGTTCGGGTCCGACTTCAAATCGAACAGTTCCCAGTCGTCGATCTTCTTGCCTTCCAACGCGTAATAGTGGATCAATTTGTAATGGCCATCGGTGACGCCATAGTGTCGGGCGACGTTGTGGGCGCCAGGGTTTTCATAGTAGTGATAATAGAACACCTGACGCCAATCATCCGGCGTGTTGCCCTTGAAGATCGGAACCAATGAGCGGCCTTGCATGTCATCGGGGACATCAACACCGGCCAAATCCAAAAACGTTTCGGCAAAGTCCAGGTTAGAAACAATCGCATTGCTGGTCGTGCCCGCAGAGATTTTGCCGGGCCAACGTGCCAGCAGCGGTGTGCGGAGCGATTCTTCGTACATCCAACGCTTGTCAAACCATCCGTGTTCCCCCAGGTACCATCCCTGGTCGGAGGAATAGATCACGACGGTATTCTTGGCCAGTCCGCTCTCGTCAAGATAGTCCAGGATTTCGCCGATCCCGTCGTCGACGCTTTTGACGCAGCGCAGATAATCTTTGACGTAACGTTGGTATTTCCACTTGATGATCTGTTCTTCGGTCATTGATCCTTTGGCAGCTTCAAACGCTTTGTTCTTTTCGCCGTAGGCGGCATCCCAGACCTTTTTTTGTTCTTCGTTCATGGTGCCGTATCCGGACAACTTTAGGTCGTTCGAAGTCAGGTGCGTTTTGATCGTCATGGTTTGTCGACTGGCCGATTGAGTGCGGCCTTTGTAGTCGTCCCACAACGTTTCCGGCTCGGCAATCGTGACGTCATCCAGCCAGTTCAAATACTTTGGTGCGGGCATCCAATTTCGATGCGGGGCCTTGTGCTGGTACATGACCATGAACGGCTTACTTTGATCACGATCATTCTTGAGCCAATTCAGCGTCTTGTCGGTGATGATCTCGGTTGTGTAACCGGTGTGGGGACGCGTTACCGGTTTTCCGTCGGGACCTTCGGTGATCATCGGCGGGTTGTAATACGGACCCTGGCCTTTCAAAACGTCGTAGTAATCGTATCCCTGTGGTGTGGTCGCCAGATGCCACTTGCCGATGATCGCTGTTTGGTACCCGGCTGCTCTCAGCAATTTGGGAAACGTTTGCTGATCGCCGTTGAATTGGTTGCCGTTGCGAATGAATCCGTTCAGGTGGCTGTATTTCCCGGTCTGGATCACCGCACGACTGGGGCCACAGATTCCATTGGTGACGTAACACCTGTCAAACCGCATTCCCTCCTGGGCGATTCGGTCCATGTTCGGCGTCGTGATCCGCGTCGGATCGTAGGCGCTGAGTGCTTGGGTGCAGTGGTCATCGGTGAAGATGAAGACGATATTGGGGCGATCGGCGTCGGCGGCTGCGCAGAGCGTCCCGGTGATCATGACCGCAAACGTGGCCAACAGCCCGTGAAGCAGACGGGGAAACGGTGTTTTCATCGGATCGATCGGGTGGGGAATGGGGAGGCGAGGATTCAAAAGAGTCGATCGCCGCAACCGTTTCGGCGGGCATTTCGACGGCACGATCCTAGTCGTTTGGGAAGTCCGCCACAAACGGATTGGATTTCTGGCCCCAAAGATGGTGAACGGTTCCGATGCGAACTAGACTTTTATACCCCTCGGTATTCAATTCACTCCTTTCATCCATCCACCCCGCGACGTTACTCCATGCCTTCTTCGCGACTCCTATCCCCCTCCCGTGCGGTGTCTTTGGCCGTTGTCGTCTTTGCGTCCTGTTTTTGCACCCAACTCGGTTTGGCACAGCAGCCCGAAAGCAAGCCGGGAAAAGGGCCAGCCTACACGACACCGCCCAAGAAAGATCCAAATTATTCGCTGATGGGTGAGTTTGTCGGACGGATTCGAATCGATGGCGAGAAGAAAAAGAAGCAGGCGAAGCAGCAATTGGCGCTGCAAATCCGACCGATCGCGGGCGACCAATTCCAAGCCATCGCGTACTTCGGCGGACTGCCCGGCGAACCAAATCACAAGACCGATGAAATGCGTTTGATCGGTTTGCGATCAGGCGACAACTTGGTGCTTTCCGGTGGTCCGTGGGCCATCTTTGTTGATCCCCAAGGCTGTAACATTGTCGGCTCCAGCGGGAGTCTATTGGGACGGTTGGACCGGGTCGAACGTGTCAGCCCAACCCTGGGGGCGCAAGCACCCGAAGGTGCGACCGTCTTGTTTGATGGGACCAACGTCGATCATTTCGTGGGCGCCGAAATGACAGAAGACGGATTGCTGAAACAAGGCGCACTGATTTCGCCAATGTTTCAAGACTTTAATTTGCACGTCGAGTTTCGCTTGCCCTACATGCCACTGGCCGATGGTCAGCAACGTGGCAACAGCGGACTGTATCTGCAAAGCCGTTACGAATGCCAAGTCCTGGATTCGTTCGGAACCGAAAAGATGTTTAACGGACTTGGGTCGTTGTATCGCATGAAGTCACCCGACGTGAACATGGCGTTTCCGCCGCTGCGATGGCAAACTTATGACATCGAATTCACCGCCCCCCGTTGGGCCTCCGATGGCACCAAAGTCCGTGACGCACACGTCACCAGTTGGGTCAACGGCGTTAAAGTCCAAGACAACGTCGCGCTGCCAACGAAAACAGGTGCCGGAAAGATCGAAGAACCGACGTTGTCGCCGATCAATATCCAAGATCATGGTGACCCCGTTCGATTCCGCAATATCTGGATCGTCGATCGCGGATTGACCCACGCCAAATTCCCCGTGATCGCATCGAAGGAACAACGCCAGGCCGCCGCGAAATTGGAATGGAACGAGCCTCCCAAGCCGAAGACCGATGAAGCCACGGAAGCAGGCAAAGCCGAAGCTGTAAAACCGGAAGCCGAAAAAGTGGAAGCTGTTCAACCTGCAGTTGCAACTCCCGAAGCTGCTAAATCCGATGACAAAGCGGCAAGTGCCAAAGCAACCGGCGAGCAACCGTCGTCAGAGAACGCCAAGATTGACACCGACAACCAACCCAAAAATGAACAAGGGTCAAAAGATGGCAACGCTTCGACGTAAAATGTCGCCGGACACTCCGAGGCTGTGATTTTTTTG
>JAGQPO010000342.1 GCA_020426665.1 Planctomycetales bacterium | reverse complement strand
CCGGGTGGGCCGGTCACGCCCGAGTCTTCTCCGAAGCCGCGCTGGAGCGCATCGAAAGCGAAATCAAGAGGATGGATTCCGACCGAGAACGATCATCGATTCCGACAAGACGCTCTCACGGAGGTGTTGTCAATGAAAGCGTCTGAATACCCGGTAACGAACATCCCAGGATCGCTCAAAGAGCGTGATCAGTGGGTGGCATGGAAGGAGATCGTCCGTGAGGGACGCCCCACGAAAATCCCGATTGACGTTCGTTCGGGGCAGTTTGCCAGTGTTTCTGATTCGAATTCCTGGGCATCCTTCGACGAGGCCATGGATTACTTTGACCAGGATCCCGATCTCAGCGGGCTGGGATTCGTCTTCACCGCCGGCGATCCGTTCGCCGGAGTCGATCTGGATGACTGTCTCGATAAAGGCGGTCAGTTCATCTGGGGACAAGACATCGTCAAGGGTTTGAACACCTACACCGAAGTTTCACCGTCAGGTCGTGGCGTCAAGTTGTTCTTGCGGGGTGCGAAGCCCGCATCAGCCGGTTCTCGCAGAGACGGCTTCGGACCTCTGGGAATCGGCAAAGTGGAGGTTTACGACCAAGGTCGCTTCTTCGCCGTTACCGGTCGCCCGACGCACGGTTTTCCAAACACGGTTGAAAACCGTCACGCGGATTTCGAAGCGATGTGTGATTGGTTATGGCCTGCTGCGACGGCGACAGGCGATAGAGGCGAGATTCCGAAGACGGAGGCCAATGATCATCGGATTTCATGCCTCGACGCACTTCTAGCGATGAACGTAGCCGACCACAACGACGGATCGCATCGCTTGTTCGCCGCGTGTTGCCGCTGTGTCGAGCACGACCTGAACGATCAAGAGGCGCTGGAAACAATCCGCGCGTACGAAGAGTCGGTTCCGTTTCCGATTCACTGGTCCGACACGAAAATCCTGAAACGAATTCGCGATGCCGAGAATCGCTGCACTCGTGGGGCGGCTATCGATTCTTCGCTAGGCAACCTTGGGGCTCTGCCAACGCCGCTACCCGTCGCGGAACTCGTCGATCGGCATCCGAAGCTTCGAACGCCAATCATTGATGGTCTGCTTCGTGAAGGTGAAACGATGAACGTCATCGCTCCGCCGAAAGCCGGAAAGTCTTGGTTGGTCACCGACCTCGCGCTGTCCATTGCAACAGGACAACCCTGGCTCGGAGCCTTTCCGACGCGTCAGGGAAATGTCCTGCTTCTGGACAATGAGTTGCACGCGGAGACCTCGGCCGACCGCATTCCTCGCGTCGCAGACGCTCGCGATGTCCGGATATCGGATACACGAGACAGCCTGTTCATCGACAACTTGCGTGGCCGGCTGCTGGACTTCGAACGACTGCGAAGCTACTTCGATCAATTGGCTGTCGGCTTCTTTAAGGTCGTCGTCATGGATGCGTTCTATCGCTTTCTTCCGAAAGACACGGACGAGAACAGCAACGGCAATCTGACCGACATCTATAATTTGATCGATCAGTATGCCAACCAACTTGGCTGCTCGTTCGTCCTGGTTCACCATGCGAGCAAAGGCAATCAATCAGGCAAGAGCGTCACAGACGTGGGTGCCGGAGCGGGCAGCCAATCTCGCGCGACAGATACGCACCTGGTTCTGAGACAGCATCAGGAACCGGGATGCGTGGTTGTCGACGCGGCGGTCCGATCCTGGCCGCCGCTCGAACCTCGCTGTTTGCGATGGGAATTCCCCGTCTGGCGACCGGACGATTATCTCGATCCTGCCGATTTGAAGTTTGAGCGTCCAAACGGGCGAAGTCGGTCTCAGTTGAACTCCAAATCCGAAACCGCGGAATGGACCGCTGAGTCCTTTGCAAAGAAGTTTGTCTCGGAGAATCCGGAGAAGATGACGCTCGTCCGCAGCGAGGCATCAAAAGCTGGAATCTCTCAGCGGCTGATCAAAGAACTCCAGGAGGAGGCTGAACAGCAAGGATTGATCTTTCGCTGGAAATCGGGCGCGAACAAACCAGTCAGCTTGGCCAGTGTTCCGCAGCCCGAGGAGGTGATGGCATGACGGTTCAATGTTCATTTCTGTGTGCCGCGCGCAAGCTTTTTGAGTGCGCGCACAGACAGGAATTCGAAGTAGTCCTGTGTGCTGCGCGCGCAGCGTTTTATGCGCGTTCAGCACACAGAAACCGGTCTGTGTGTGTTGCGCGCACACCCCCTAGTACCCCCGGGGCGTGTTGCACACACGCCCCTGTGCTGTGTGTGCGCGCACGCGCTACACACACAACACACAGATATCGAACGGGTCCTCCCGGCGCGAGGCTTCAAACAAGGGCCACCGAATCAGGCGCGCTCGTACTCAGAGTTTCTTTTCTGGAACATGTTGTCCGACTTTTGGAAGGATTCCAATGAACTCGAATCAAACGCACCTGGCGAAATGGCTGGTTGCGGAGCTTGAGGTCTTCGCTGAGATCGATCTCGATAGGCCGGGAACTAGAGATTCGTGGCTGACGGGCATGCTGCGTCACGGCATTCCCTTCACGCCGAGTTACTGGACCGGAAATGACAGTCCAGGGGCGAAGATGCGACTGGTCCGAGCTGCAACGCAACTGGAGCAGAAGGGGCTGCTGACGCGAGTGACCGAACCCAATCGCGACCGCACGACGCACGTGATCCCTTCGCCGGAATTGATATCCGCGACGATCGACCAACTTGGCGACGAAGCCAGCATGGACGCCGTCATTGCCGCACTGTCGCAAACGGACTGGGGAGCCGGCATTGCTCGTCGACTCGCCGACGCGGGCGCAGACGCGGCGTCTGTGGCCCGCTGAGCCAACTCAACGAATCCTACACCGAACAAACCAACCAACCCACGAGTTATCGAACGATCGAACCAGCCCTGATTGCTTCTTCCATGCGGCCTTGGCCGCACCAACGAATCAGGAGTTTGGATGCTCACCAAGACAAAGCCGTCGGCGCTTTCACCAGACGAACGCTTGACCGAGATCGCGGTCATTCTGGCCGACACGATCATTGCCTTGAACGCCCAAGGCCGACTCTCTACGACGAAATCGGAGAGTCTTTCCGAAAGTCCGGAAGACTTGCTTGATCTGTCTGCGAAACCAGGGCTCTGTGTCGACACGCGGGCCATTTCGGCGCCGCAGAACTCGAATCAAGGAGTCCAACATGGAGCTTAACGTTGCTAAAGAAGTCGCCCGGCTGCAGAAGTTGACCTGCGGCGAACTTCGCGATGAATTCGCCACTCAGACGGGCGAAACGACCAACGCCAAAAACCGAAAATGGTTGATTCGCCGGATCATTTGGCGGATGCAGGCCAATGCGGAGGGCGGCCTGTCCGAATCGGCCATTCGCAAAATCCGAGAGCTAGCCGGCGGTGCCGATCTTCGCGTCACAACACCGGCCTCGCGTCAGCTCTCGGCGGAAGCTGCAAAACGTTCGAAGACGGTTGCGACCGGTCCAATCTCGAACGCAACCCTACTGCCAGGGACTTTGCTGACTCGGGTTTACAAGGGCGAGCAAATCCGCGTCCGTGTGACGACGCAAGGTTTCGAACACGAAGGCGAACTATTTCGGTCGCTTTCGGCCGTTGCCAAGCACATCACTGGTTCGCACTGGAGCGGCACCAAGTTCTTCAAACTCGATAAGCAAGGAGGTCAATCATGAACACGAAATCACAAACCAAACGGGTCCGTTGTGCGGTCTACACGCGAAAGAGCACCGAGGAAGGTCTGGAGCAGGAGTACAACTCACTGGACGCTCAGCGTGACGCCGCGGAGGCTTACGTCGTGTCGCAGAAACATGAAGGCTGGGAGTTAGTCGCCAAGACCTACGACGACGGCGGCTTCACGGGCAGCAACATGGAACGACCAGCCTTGCAATGCTTGTTAGCTGATATCGAAGCCGGTGAAGTTGACTGCGTCATTGTCTATAAGGTCGACCGCCTCAGCCGATCACTGCTCGATTTCACTAAGATCATCGAAGCGTTTGACCAGCATGGCGTTTCGTTCGTCAGCGTCACGCAACAGTTCAACACATCGACGTCGATGGGCCGACTAGTGCTGAACGTGCTGCTCTCGTTCGCTCAGTTCGAACGGGAGATGATCAGCGAACGGATCCGCGATAAAGTGGCCGCTTCGAGGCGCCGCGGTAAGTGGTCGGGCGGCATTCCGCTGCTGGGCTACACCGTCGAGAATACGAAACTGGTTGTTGACGAGGTCGAAGCTGATCGCGTTCGACAGATCTTTGAGCTGTATCTCAAGCATCGCTCACTGCTTCCGGTCGTCAAGGAACTCAACCGACGCGGCTGGACGACCAAGCAATGGGTCACCAAAAAGGGAGACCATCGGGGTGGTCGCGAGTTCACCAAGAACGCGGTTTACAAACTGCTCAGCAACGCCACCTACATCGGCAAGATCCGTTACAAGGAGGAAACGCACGAAGGTGAGCATGAACCGATCGTGCCACATGATGTTTTTGGTCGGGTGCAAACACAGCTCAAAGCCAACGGCCAATCCGGCGGCACCGGTGTTCGGAACAAACACAACGCACTGCTGAAGGGATTGATCTGGTGCCAAGCCTGCGGTCGCCCAATGACGCATTCCTTCAGCTGTAAGGGTAACAAACGATATCGCTACTACGTCTGCGGGACGGCGATGCAGCGGGGCTGGTCCGAGTGCCCAGCGCCCTCTGTTCCGGCCGGTGAAATCGAACGATTCGTGATCGAGCAACTTCGATCCATCGGTCGCGACCACGTGCTGATGGAACAAACGATTGACCAGATCGAATCACGGTCAAAGCAGCAATTGAAAAGCCTCGAATCGGAACGCAAAGGACTCGAGAGACAAATTCGCAACGACCATGAAAAACTACGGGCAGTCGCCGCCAACACGAAGAACAACGGTCGTGTTGTGGGGCTCGCCGAGTTGCAGAGTCGCATCGATGCAGCGGATGCACGCCTCAAGGAGCTCGTTTCGCAGTTCGAGTCGCTTGGAAATCAAGTCGTTGACGCATCGGCCGTCAAACGTCTGCTGTCGGATTTTGACCAGCTTTGGGAAACCATGCCACCGCGCGAGCAAGTCCGTCTGGCCTCGCTGTTGATCGATCAGGTCGAGTTTGATGGTGTGGACGGAAACATCGCAATCACATTCCATGACGCTGGGCTCGAAAGCCTGGCAGGCAATCACGCAGAGGTGTCGGCATGAGTGGCAAGCTAACGATTCAGCGTAAATTTCACGTCACGATACGTCGTGATGGGCGCAAGCATCTGGAAAATGGCCAGGCAAAGGCAAGGCCGGTGGGGCGAGTTCCCAGGATTGCGCGCCTGCTGGCACTGGCCCATCGCTGCCGCGACCTGATCCGAGACGGTGTGATCATCAACCAGTCCGAACTGGCCCACTACGGCCAGATTTCCACGACCCGCATGACCCAAATCATGTGGCTCGACAATCTGGCACCCGACATCCAAGAAGAGATTCTCGATCTACCAAGAACCGTCAAAGGACGAGACGCCATTCTGGAAAAACAGGTCCGCCCCATCGCCAAAAAACATGACTGGACGGATCAGCGAAAGATGTGGGCCGAACTTAGAGATGGGCGACCGTCCGGCAGGGACGAAACATGAGCCCTGATCAGGCATCCTGCAGCATTTCCCTTGATGTCTCTGGCGGCCCATGGCTCATTGGTGTGTAGACGCATCGAGTTCCATCGATTCCTTCGAAGATTGAGAAAAATGATCCAACGTAAAGCCTCCGAGATCAAACCCGGCGACCGAATCGGAGGTGCAGAAGTCTTCGACACCCTTCGCCGCACCTTTGGCGGCTTCTATCTGCCGATGGTCGATGGGACGCGAATCGAAGTGCCAAGCGCCGACACGTTAATCGAGGTCGAAAACCAAGCAAAAACGGAGAAACCAACCGGAATGTGTCAACGACAGTGAGAC
>JAGQPO010000341.1 GCA_020426665.1 Planctomycetales bacterium | reverse complement strand
CAGCCGGGCTCCGCGATTACACCACAATCACACGCGCCTTCACATCCGCACGCAGGCTCGACAAGGCAGCTGTCACAGCCGCCGCATCCGCTCGCACAACCAGGCGCAAAACAACGATTGCTGATGCCGACGGGTACGGGATCGCAGCCGCAACGGTAACCCCACAGACTTCCGATTCCGGCAAAGATGGACCGGCATTTCCCGCAGCTCTGGCCGTTGTGGTTCCCGCAGACGTCACAGGGATCGACACAATCGGCGGGATGGTTAATCCATGGACTGATATAAAGTTCACCACAGCCGGTGCACGAACTGCATCCGCCGCACGAAGCGTTTCCGCATCCGGATTGATCGCAGAAACCAGGGCCGCCTGATGTGCCGCAGCATCCGGCCCCCATCGGTCCGACGCAGCCCGTCATCCCAATCGCGATCCATCCTACCAGCACCAAGCCAAACACGCGTGACATCGTCGTTATCCCATGTATCGAAATCGCCTGCGAATCGGTGGCCTTCTGAGGAAAGCACTCGCACGCCCAATGGTCCGTTACCGGCGACATGGCATTGCACGCCGCGCCCATCAACGTCATCGTCAACACAACCGTTAAAGTTGACTGAATTTGACCAATCCATCTTTTTAGAATTGATTCAAGTGGTTGATGGGCCAGCGCAAAGACGCCTATCGGCCGCGATTGAGTTTTGATTACGTTCCGCGATCGACATCCCCGCGCTTGATCAGGCCGGACTTTTCGGGTGTTTCACAACCGAATGTTTCACAGAACTCTCGCTTGAACGATTGATTCCATGCGCCCCTCACCTCCAACGATCGAGATTCCGCTTCGAAACGAAAATAACCAACAAACCTGTCTCGATCCGTCTGCACCAACCGGCGTCGGATTCCAGGTGGTCTATCCGCCCGCCAAGACATCGTCGAATAAGTTTCGGCTCAGTGCGATTCTGTGGTTTGCCGGAATGTTGATGTTGTCGGTGCCCATGGTGACGCTCGTTGATATCCCGGTCGCCAGATGGTTCGCATCAAAACCGCTGACGGGGGAATTTCGAAACGGCTTGGAATTAATGCAGATCTTTTCGCATGGCAGCGGCGTCTTTCTGGTGCTGTTGGGCATTTTCCTGATGGCGCCACAATGCCGATGGCACCTTCCACGTTTGGCAACCTTGGCGATCGGCGCCGGCGCGATTGCGACGCTGGGAAAGATGTTTGTCCTTCGTCCGCGACCGACAGGATTGAATCTGGACGTTGCCTCGATCGATTCGGCATGGCTGTGGGCATTCGACTGGACGCTCTCGCAGGTCGCAACCTTCAATGCCAGCACGCGCGCCTTTCCAAGTGGCGACATGGCCACGGCAACGGCGTTGACGGTCGGCTTGTGGTTTGTGCTTCCGCGGGGTCGGATTCTGTTTGCGATGATTTGCCTGGGAACCGTTCTACAGCGACTGGCCTGCAACGCGCATTTTCCCAGCGACATACTGGGTGGCGCAGCGTGTGGCTTTTTCTGGGCCTACGTTTGCCTGAACCCGGCACTGCTTGGCAACTTGTTTGACAAAATGCAACCGGAATCCGAACCACGGCGCCGTCGTCGGTCAGTCAACCTTGATTCGCACAACGTGCCGGGCGGCCCGCCGACAAGCGTGGCGGCATGACGGAGATGCCCGACGATACCCATCGAGAACGCAGGTCCGCTATTCTTTGAATCGGTAACCCACGCCGCGCACGGTTTCGATCAGGTCGGCCGCGGATCCCATCTTTCTACGAAGGGCTCGAACGTGAACATCGATCGTGCGATCAAGCACAACGGTGTCTTCACCCAGTGCCGCGTCGACCAACTCGCTGCGGCCAAAGGCCCGACCGGGTTGCCGAATCAATGTGTCCAAAAGTCGGAACTCGCTTTTGGTCAATTGCAACGGTGAATCATCGATGGTGACCACGAAGCGTCGACGGTCGACCGTCACGTTTTGATGGGTTACCGATTCATGATCACCGGGCATCGGATCACGGCGGCGGAGCAACGCTTTGATACGTTGCAGCAGCACCTTGTAACTTTCGACCGGTTTGACGACATAGTCGTCGGCGCCGACGGCAAACCCGACGACCTGGTCCGATTCCTCGCCCATCGCACTGAGCATCAAGATCAACGTTTCGCGTGTCTTGGGGTCGGATCGCAGCTGTTTACAAACCTCGACACCGCCCAAGATCGGCAGGTCGATGTCTAAAATGACCAGGTCGGGTAAATACAATTTGGCCTGGTCGACTCCCTCGCGTCCGTCGCTCGCACGATAGACCTCGTAACCGGCGCGTTTTAGTTGGTACTCAAGTGATTCAGCCAAAGGGCCGTAATCTTCGACGACCAAGACCTTGGTGTTGGTGGACATGCCTCAGTGCTTGTCTGGATCCAGGCGGATGAATTACAAAAATGCCACGACCGATCTTAACGAAAAGTCACGACGTCGATGGACATTTGTCGAAGCGACATCGTGGTGGAAATGCACGAAAAGTACACCCTACTGAAGCCCTTCTGAGCATGAATGTTTGATGAAGGAAACCGTCTCAATTGGGCGATGGCAACCAGACTTCAAACGTCGCCCCCTCCCCGGGGCTACTGATCACTCGGACGTTGCCGCCCAAAGCACGGGTCAGGTTTTTGACGATCGAAAGCCCGATCCCTGTGCCGCCGTCACCCAGTTTTCGGGACCGATTTACCCGGTAAAACCGCTCAAAAATCCGATCTTGAAACTCTTCGGCGATCCCGACGCCGTCATCTTGGACCACCAGCACCCAGCCCAAGTTTTCGTGACGAAAGCTGACGGTAACGTGTCCTTTGGCTTCCGTATGGCGCAAGGCGTTGCTGATCAGGTTTTGGGAGATCGCCAATGCGGCATCTTCGTCGGCCATGACATGGACCGGATCGGAGCTCGAACGGACAGTCAGCTCGATTTGTTTGGCCGTTGCGACGGGCAAAAACGATTCCATCGCGCGACCGACGACCTTTTGCAGATCAATCTTTTGTACAACCAACATTGACTTGCCCGATTGTGCCCGGGCCAGCCGCATCATGTCGGCAATCAAATCTTCCAAACGCTGGCACTGTGTATCAATCTGGCCGATAAAGTGCTTTGCGGCTTCGGGATCGTCTTCGATTGCCAATTCGACTGTTTCCGCATAACCCTTGATCGCTGCCAACGGCGTCTTCAATTCGTGTGACACGTTGGCGATAAACTCTCGGCGGATCGCTTCGACCCGATGCGATTCGGTTTCGTCTCGCAGTACCAATAACAGGTGTGGCGGCTGCGCATCATGAATTCGACTGCATCGAACCAAAACGGGACGCACGGTTGCGCCGTCAACGACTTCGACCGAAACACTCTGGTCAATGTTTTCGAATTGTGTTCTCTGGGCAGCTCGCGTGATCTCGGGGATGCGAACCAATTCCGCCAATCTTCGCCCCAGATAGACGCCATCACCAGATATCGCCAACAACCGCATGGCGGCCTCGTTGATCAACAAGATTTCGGTGGCCGGTGACAACATCACAATTCCGTCGGTCATATGTGACAGCACGGCGTTGGTGCGCGCCGAATCGGAATTCAATTTTCGATATCGGATACTCCAATCTTCGGCGGACAACCGTTCTTTTTCAAAAGCGTTCTCGGCGTGTTCCCATCGAAGCGTGTTATTGATGACCAGAACGATCCCCACTAAAAACGAGATCGCAATCACCACGATCACCATCCCGGTGCGGCCGACGCCCAACGCAGTGGCCAACAATACCGCAGCGATGACAATGGAGATTCCGGTCACCATCATCCTGTTACGTGGCTGAAACGTGGGGTGGCCGATGTCACGTGATACGACCGAATGCCTGGGTGCAGGGTCACCGACCGAGGCGTTCGCCATGGCGTCTGACCGGCGCGATTGCTCCGAAGCCGAAGTTTGCTGCCCAGTCGTCATCGCCGATTGGTTTGCCGATGAATCGCGAGTTGATTGGCTCATTGGTCGGTCTGGGTATCACCGGAACCAGCGTTTGCGGAAACTCGATTGTTCGGATCTTCGACGCTGCCCGATCTAAAGAACAGCGATCGAAGCGATTTTGCAGTGGCAGCGACGAATTGAAACAATTTCTCGGCGGGCACGCGCCGACGAAATCCCTTTTTGTCGACCTGGATCACTTCGTTCGTTTCGACATTCATCGCGGTCAAAAAACCGTTTCCAAAACAGTAGGTATCGACACAAACCAGATATCCAAGATCCATCACAATTCCGCTGGGTTGCGGAGTATGCCCGACATAAACTTTCTTGCCGGAAAAATGAGGCCCCGGCGAGACACTCAAGTGCGTCCAGTATCGAAGTTCATCATTCAACTGGTCCATCGGCGTCCTGGCTTCATAACAAGCGTGAACGAAAATCGATTCAGCCGTTTCGTAGTGGGGACGGAGTGATTGCAAAAACGCGCGATGTGTGTCGGGAATTTTGTCCAGAGACCCGCCATAGCTTGTCACGGTCGCCTTTCCACCGGCCGCCAACCACATGTCGGCGGTAAGCCCTCCGAACGCAACACTATAAAGCATGATCTCGTGATTGCCACGCAGCGCGACCACTCGGCAAATGGATTGCAGTTCAATAATCTGATCGATCACGCCGCGGCTGTCCGGTCCGCGATCCACGTAATCGCCGAGGAAGATTAATTCGTCGTCCGGCTGGGGATCAATACATTCGATCAGCGTGCGCAGCGCTTTGTCACAGCCATGAATGTCACCAATTACAAAACGCCGCATGCGCAGGACCGTGCTCAATTGACCGAAGGATTGTCAAATCGCAAACCCGGCGAAAGAGTCGCTAGAACCTCGTGCCCGCATCGTTTGACAGCCGACTCCCAAACCTGTTCGGGGTCTGCGAACACGACGTCATGATCGCCGTTGCCGACCAGCCATCCGCCACATTTCATCTCGCGGTCCAATTGCCCTGGTCCCCAACCCGAGTATTGCGCGATAAAACGCACTTTCGCGTCAACGCGGGTTAACAATAACCGCAGATGATCTTCATCTCCCGTTAACCATATTCCGGCCGTTTCAACACCAATCGGCGACCCGACTCCGCATAGGTCGTGAAGCGCCAACAAAGGGCCATCCACCGGACCGCCCTCGAAAATCAGATCGTCGTCGCGGACGGCACCCTTGGGCATCGACAACTCAACAACGTCACTGAGGTGTTGGTCCGTCGGTCGGTTCAATGACAAACCAAACGCGCCTTCTTCGTCGTGACTGACGATCAACACGACGCTTCGCATGAAATTGGGATCGTTCAGATAAGGCGAAGCGATCAATAGTTTTCCACTCAAGAATTCGATCATCGCTCTGTCGCTCCCGTTCGTACTTGCCCTTGAGTCCATGTCATGCCCTAGCCCTGAAGATCTTTCCACAGGCACCCCGCCCAAGATAACCCGACGCCGAAACCGACCAGCATATTAACGGATTCCTTATCGATCCGGCCAGACTTGCGTAACTGGTCAATCAAAATTGGAAGCGTGCACGAGACGGTGTTGCCAATCTCGGACAGTTCGATCGGAAGCCGCTCCGGCTGGACTCCCATCCGGTTACGCAATTGGTCCAGCATTTTCCAAGTCGCCTGATGCATCAGGTACTGCGAAATATCCGCATCGGTCATCCCGTTTTGGCCCAGTATTTCGTCGATCAACCGAGGAACCGCGTCGACGGTAAAGTTAATCAAACTCGGGCCGTCCATATAAAGCCGGCTCTTCCATCGCTTGCGGTGTCGTGGCCGAATTGCATCTTTGGCCGATCGGGTGCCTCCGTCACCAACCATCAGCATGTCGCCGCCACTGCCGTCGCTTCCAAATTTGAACCCCCATAGTGAAGGGGTTTCGCCGGCGGTCAACAGCGTTGCTGCGGCAGCGTCGCCAAAAATCGTTCTTAAACTGCGGTCGTCGGGGTCGATGTACTTGGTATACGTTTCGGCGGTTAAAAACAGAATGCGGCGCGCCACCCCGGTTTGGATCAGGCCGTCAGCCACCGCCAACCCGTAAACATAGCCGCTGCAACCAAGGTTAAAGTCCAACGCTCCGCACGTCGTCGGCAACGACAACCGGTCTTGGATCAAACAACTGGTCGTCGGCAGCGGATAGTCGGGCGTCTGGGTGCAAAAAAGAACAAAATCGATTGAATTCGGATCGATCTGATGTTCGGCAAAAAGTTTTAGCGACGCCGCCACGGCAAGATCACTGGACGTTTCACCCTCGGCAGCGATGTGCCGCTTTGAAATCCCAGTCTTTTCCTCAATCAGTTTAATGTCCCACTGAGGAAACGCCTCCTGGAGTTCCTCGTTTGTCTCCACACGATCCGGTAAATGTACGGCGATAGGGCCAATTTGGGCGTGCGGCACAGACGGCATCCGAAAATTGCCAGAGGAAGAAACCAGAGGAATAAAAGTCGATCTTAAAGCCTAACAATCTTCTCCGCCAGCGCGGACCCCGGGATCACCGCCGCCCCTTTCATTGCCCCGGCCGTCGCACGGAATTGTTCGATCTTGGGTAACGATCCAATCCATCCGGACATCGTGATCTGCCGTGGGGACCCTGGCCACAATCTGGCACTCGAACCCCACACCGACACGAACCGCCTGTGTTGAAAGACCGGCAAGGAAGCGGTCATAAAAACCGTGCCCATGTCCCAGTCGTCTCCCTTCAACGTCAAACGCCACCCCCGGAACCGCGACCCAATCCACGTCCGCCGGATCAACCATCCGGTCATCCTTGCGGCGCAGTTCTTCACATGGTTCCAAAATCCCAAAGGCCCCCGGCGACAAATCGGCCGGACTGTGGAGGTGAAAGAGACGTAAGTCTTTTCCCAGGCAATACGGAATCACGACCCGCTTTCCGTCGGCCAGTGCAACGGGCAATGCATGCCGCGTTCGAACTTCGTCGCGGACATCGACATACCACATCACCGTTTCTGCCGCGACATACTGTGGCATCGACATCAGTCGCTGGACAATTCTCGCGCTAATCGACTCTTTGTCTTCTTGTCGATGCCGCATCTCGCCGGCGCGCCGGCGAACGACTTCTTTTTCGATCATCACGGTTACGCGAGTTGGACAAACCGCGATGCCGGTTCATCCCATTGTTGCGGAGAGTTCGGCGTGTAGGTCTTGACCGCAAAACTGTCGCGTACCAGCTTTCGTGCTTCCAGGACCGCGGACGCTTGATCCGTCGCATCGCCGCTGCCGATCACACCGGTTCCCACCATTTGCATCACTAGGTTTCCGATCGCAGTCGCTTCGACGGGGCCCGCAACCACATTGCGATTGCACGCGTCTGCGGTCATCTGGCAAAGCAACTCGTTCATCGTTCCGCCCCCAACGATGTGAATCGTCCGAATCGGGTTGTCGATGATTCGTTCCAGCATCCCTAAGCAAACGCGGTACCGAAGCGCCAGACCTTCCAGCGAGGCGCGATAATAAACACCCTCGGCTTCCGGTTTCGATTGGCCGGTCTTTGACGCGAAATGATCAATCGCGTCCAACATGTCAGTCGGCGCGGCAAAATCGGCATGGTCGGGGTCGATCAACAAACTGAACGGAGGCGATTCCTCAGCCTGTCGGACCATCGATTCCCAGCTGACGTCGTTCCCGCGACGCTGCATGGACTTGCGTAACTGCTGGAAAATCCAAAGGCCGCCGATGTTTTTCAGTAAACGCGTGCTGCCGCCGACGCCGCCTTCGTTGGTAAAGTTTAACTCGGCACAAATGTCCGTGACGCAAGGCGATGCCAACTCACAACCCATCAACGACCACGTCCCGGAACTGATGTAACACCAATCGGGCTTTTCAGGCGCGAACGCATCGGCGGGAACGGCGATCACGGCCGATGCGGTGTCGTGGGTTGCCGGCACGACGACCGGAACGTCGTGTAACCCCGTCGCCTCGGCAACACTGGGTTGAACATTTCCGAGCGTCGTCCCCGTTTGGGTAACAGGTGAAAACAGATTCGTCGGGATGCCTAAATCACCAATCATCTGCAACTGCCACTGGCCGGTTCGCGGATCCAACATTTGGCTGGTCGATGCGTTGGTCGCTTCGATGCTGCGTTTACCCGAGAGCAGCCAATGAAAAAAATCACCCATCATTAAAAAGCCGTCCGCAATCTCAAGCGAACACTCTTTGTTCTCGACGGCCGAGAGCAACTGAAAGACTGTATTGAGCTGCATGAACTGCAACCCGGTTGCTTCAAACATCCGACGGCGCCCCTGTTCGGCACCACCAAGGATTTCGAAGGCCCGCTCCACCATGCCGTTGTTGCGGGCATCGCGATAGTGCCGAATCGGTGCAGCAATTTGATCGTTCTTGTCGACCAGAACGTAGTCAACGCCCCAAGTATCGACGCCCACCGATCGAACCGAGTCAAAACGAGAAGCCGCGATTCGCAATCCCTCCAGTATCTCGGCCCACAACCCATGAACATTCCATTGCAATGAGTTTTGGATCATCACGGGATCATTGGGAAATCGATGCACCTCTTCCAATTTCAGGTTTCCGTTTTCGATTTTTCCGGCGATCACCCGGCCACTGGACGCGCCTAAATCAACGGCAAGATGTACTGGATCATTGGACATGGCAACGTATCAATTCAATCGCGTTTGGAATGAATAAAAAGAGCTCTCTCGGTCGTCGCAGAGCATTAATGCTGGAACGGGCGATAGTTTACTGCGATCGCAGCCACCAGTACAGCATCAACGCGACGACCCGTTCGAATGAGACAATCAGAGATCGCCAGGCTTGTGGCATCCAGTTTTTTAAAGAAACCTGATTCACCAACCCCGCGAGACCGGCGAATACCCCAAGAATTGGTATGATTGCGGAAGTCGCTAACGAAACCAGTCTGTCAAGCAGTGCGTGAACCGGACCACTTTTTATGTTCTACCGATTTCGCATTGCAGTGTTGTCCACGTGTTTGGCTGTATCGACAACCGGATGTTTGCCCCAGCGTTCTGAGCCGCAGGAAACGTAAGGCGACGAAACCAACAAGACATCTGAGACCACATTAGCCCCACTCAAAAACGAAAGGGGCAATAGTGTTCGGCACGAAATTTGACTTTATCGATTCAGATTCGATCCGTCGCTGTAGGCTGCTGGATTTGCCCAAGGGGCATTCACATCCGCAGCCTGGGGTCAGGGAACAAGCGAAGCGTTGTGACCGCAACCCCAGGTGAATCACGCGGCGCAACCAATCAGCGAAGAGTCTGATCGAATTTTCGGAAAACTGACCTGGAAACTCAGTGGTGGATTCGGTTAGAGTTGAACACCTATCGCA
>JAGQPO010000340.1 GCA_020426665.1 Planctomycetales bacterium | reverse complement strand
ATCTTGCAACGCCGCGAAGTTGGACCAACCGACGCATGTTCACCATTTTCCTCAGCCGCGTCGGTCTCGACACCGACGCAGGTTAGCCGGTGCGACGCACTTTTCTCAGATTCCGACCCGAGATTTGGAGAAATCTGCAGCGAAGCGATTTCGCTACGACGCTGAGACCGATGCAACCGACGCGCGTAAAGTGACCAGGGTGCCGGAGCCGTTAAGGCCGAATTCGCACCTTTGGTTTCACCGATGATGTTGGCCCGATGCTTGATATTCAAAACAGGAGTCCGGCGATCCACCTGTCATGGTTCCTCGATCCCAAGATCGCGACAGATTTTTCGTGCTAACACTTCTGATATCTCTCTATGACGCGGAACAGCCGAACGCCTGCCGTTGACGGATTTCCCCACCACGAGTGATTAGCACCTTCACGAACCAACTCACAGCCGTGGTCGACGAGATGTCGAATCAAATCTCGGCGCTTCACGGTTGAATGAGAACCTCTTCGAAATCCTGACCCGCGGCTCGACGGGCATCCTCGCGATTCATCTCTAATGCTTCGGCGAGAGTTTCACGAAGGTGTTCAAGTAATTCCTCACGTGTGGTGCCCTGACAATTCACGCCGGGAACCTCCTCGATCCAACCAATCCACCAGGAGCCGTCTTGGCGAATTACCGCGTTATAGTTTGAAGTGCTCATTTCCAAATCTTACCACGGGGACGCGAAAATCAAAACTAATCACGCAGATTGTCTGTTCCCCATCGGATTATCGCCGACAGAAAATGCCGTTCTCGGAAACTGCGACAACTGTGGAAAAAACGACACGATGGTCGCCGGTCAAAATAGATCGCCATCGCATTTGTCCAGAGCTTTGAAAGTGGACACCGTTTTGGAAATGGATTTTGGAGGCATGAGCCAATGCCTTGAAAATCCCGCATCCTGAATACGCAGGGGACGAGTCGTAGACAACGCAAGCATTTTTGGAAGTTGTCAAAAAGCTCTCAAGTTTCACCCACAGATTTGGCGGAAGAGCCAAATATTTAGCCAGCCCCGGCGGGCTCGCTACCCCACGTATTCTGGCCAACGTTTCAACCTTGATTGCAGGAGGCATGAGGAGACTCTTACACCGCTAACGGTAGGCGCGCAAAAATGCAAACCTGTTGGCAAGCGGACTCAACCAGCAACATGCAAAGCCGGGCCTCGAATGTTGTTTCAAACCGCTTTCAACGTACCGCTTTTCCAGCTGAGTGCTTTGCAGTCCGGGTGATAATTCGGCAATCAAAGTTCGCATGGTGTTATGGTTCAATGATGGATCTTAAAAGTCGATTCGCTTAAGGAATCTCTGACTGAACCGACCATAGTCTTGACCGTCGACGTCGCCATCGCCGTCGAAGTCGAGTTCCGGACGATAGCCAGCTTCGCCTGATTTTTTGAGGAACGACAAAGCGAATTGTCCGTAGTCCTGGCCATCGACGTCACGATCACCATCGGTATCACCGTACAGGCGGAAGAAGTTGTCGGCCTCTAGAGCACCGAAAGAGACGTCGCCGGCCATCAATTGGGCCGCAGCCGTTTCGACGAACGAAGCGACAATATCCAGTCGATAGTTTCCCTCGACGAGCGAATTCCCCAACGCTCCGTTACCTCCACGCGAATCTGTTAGGAGGCCATTGAAGGTCAATGTCGCGATCGTTTTCCCCGCGATGTTGACCGCCGATACATTTATCGTTCCCACGGTCGTGCTTGATTCGAGTTGCGTCAGCGCAAACGCGTTGTTGAGTTTGGCATGATCGACTTCGGTGTTAAAGCTGACGGTCAATGAAGTCACCTGAGATCGCGAATTGGTGCCATCATTGATCTGGATCCCGCTGATGGTTGGTGGCGGACCGACGATTGTGATGTTGACCGTCCCCGGGTCGCTCGTGTTCTGTCCTCCGCCCGCCGTTCCCGCATCGTCCTGGGCATAGAATTGGAACGATTCCGGAGCGAGCGAGTCGGACGCAGGTGTGAAGTAGACAATTCCGCCACTTTCGGCGGGCAAGTCGCCAAGTGTGAGCGCGGGACCGCCCTCGGACAGCGCCAGTAGACCGTTTGACGGTAGGCTGGTGATCCAGAAAGTCAGCCCTTGAAGGAATTGCGGATCCCCATCGTCGCCAACCAAACGAATTGGCAACTCTGCACCTTGGTCGGCGGTCACGTTCTGATTTTCTACGAGCGGTTTCTGATTCACAAGGATCCGGAAATAGCTCTGGAAATCGCCGCCTTGAAGACTGTCATTGTTTCCATCAAGCGCGTATCCCGCCAAGTCGCGGATCGGCCCAGACCCGTTGACGGTCAATCGATAATTGCCGTTGGGCAGAGTACCCGTAAACGCGAGATCAATTTGCGTCTCGCCGTCGACATAACTCGGTGTCAACGGAATCAGTACGTCATCGGCATCGTCAAAGAAAGCGTTCGGGCCGGCCTCCCTCAATTCGTAGTTGGCCGAGTCATTCGCCGCAGCCGCGACAACCGGTTCGCTGAGCGTAATGGACAATTTTTCCGTCAGCGCCGTTGTGCTGCCACCTTGAACGATCGGTTGCGGATCAGACGAAACGATAGTCGGAGGAACGGGATTGATGATTTCAACTTGGTCGATGATCTCGCCGATTCCGACGTAAGAGATGGATCTCGCCGTACGGACAGCTTGAGGCAGATCGTTGACTATCAATGCCGCCGAACCTAAGCCGGACAAGCCGAAGTCTCCGTTGGCATCGGTGTAAGTGAATTTTTCCCCGATGTCATAGACTCCATTCCCTCCACTGTTGATGATCGCGATTGTGTCGAGGTCAAATCCGGTCTCTCCAATCTGCACCGGCCCCGTTTCGTCAGCCACAGGTGCAAACGTTCCTCGGCCTCGACCGACGAGGCGTACCGATGTGGCTCGCGACAGTCCGCTGCCGCGGAGGTCATACGATCGTCCAAACAGGCTGTTCGTCAGGAATTCGTCGCCGGCGACGCGAATCAAGCTCGTTTGCGTGCTGGTAATATCAACATAATTCAAGCCATCTTCGCTGACATAAACATCGATGAATGCGAATTCATCATTGTCCACCATCGTCTCGTAGAGACTGAAATCCGGGCCCGGACCATCAACGGCCGGCCCTTCAAGCAGCGAATAGGTCACAACACTGCCAGCCATCGGAAACCCCTGGCCGTCCGGGGCGCCCGTAAACGTCGAATCCAGCTGACCAGTCGTGTTCTCGTCAATATTTTTCGGGAAATAGGAACCGATCGGCACATCCGCAAACACGCGAACGCCCTCGGTCCCTTCGGCATCAACCTCGCTTCCGGTCGAACTCGGTTTCGCGATGCGTCCAAAGATTGCATTAGTCCCGCTGGTGAACGTAAACTTTTCGGTCGCGACACGGCCGTGATCGTCGGCCGCTTTCACGACGATCGTTGCAGTTCCCGAGTAACCGGGCACGGGCGTCAGGGTCAACAGATTGCCTTGCAGAGTTGCCGCCACGCCCGGATCGAGACTGCTGACCGAAAGTGTCGTGCCGTGGCCATCCTGATCAGTGACATCGAGCAGAATCTGATGAATCTCTGGCGCGATTCCTACCTTTGCCGCGGGCTTGAAAGCGGGGTCAACGGTCAATGTCGGCGAGCCGCCGAGTGTTCCGTGATTGCCGTTTCCGGTTTCATCTATCAGCATTGATGCCGAGTCATCAAGTCGCGTCCAATACCCTACTAATCCGCTCTCGTTTCCGGTCAACAATTGATTGCGTTCACGTTGAATCTGCGTTTGTTGGCGCGCCACGTTCCAGACACGAACGTCGCTGATTTGGCCATCAAAATACTGTTGGCCGTACAGTTGTCGCCCACCGATCCGCGCCTCGTCAAAGCCGGGATCAACGTCGTCGAAAACTCCCGACGCGGCCATCGAGTGAACGAGTTGTCCATTGGCATAAGTCTTGACCTCACTGCCGTCATAGGTCACAGCGATATGCGTCCATTGGTTTTCCGGCGCGATGAAGCCCGTGTCGATCCATGTCCAGCGTGGGCTGGAAATCGCCAACGCCCAGCGAATCGTACCGTCGCTGTATCGTCCGATCTCGTAAGCTCCTTCTTTGTTGAAGATGATACCGCCGAAATCGGCCGGTCCGGATCCGGGGCCTTCCGGATAGATCCAGGCTTCGACGGTCATTTCGGTTGTCAGATTCAGCGGAGCCGCATCAGGAATGCCGACGATGTCGTCGACTCCGTCAAAGTCCAGCACGGACTTAAGCGGTTTGATCAATGCTTCTTGATTCGGCACGGGAACGATCGACGGTGGTTGATTGTCATCAATCGTCACCGCGACGCCACGTTTGATCAGTGACGCAGCGTAGACCGTGTGAGAGCGATCGTCCAACGGGTTGCCACTCAAATCAATTGCTTGGATGCTCGGTAACGACGGCGACGTTTCCAGTCGGGCAGCATCGACTGCAATAAACGCCGAGTCTCCGGTCCGATTGAGATAGTAGTCTTGTACGCCCGTAATGATGTCGGCCTTGCCGTCGGAGTTCAAGTCTTCCAAAACCACGTCAAAGTCGCCCAGCACGGGCGTTGCGAACTCTTTGCGGGTCGAAAAGTCGGCTACCGTGTCACCGACAGCGGTGGTATTGAGCAGCATCACCAGATCCATCGTGAAACTACTCGAAACGATCAAATCTTTTCTGCCATCCAAGTCGACATCGCCGACCGACATCGATGTAGGACGTAAACCGAAAAGGCGGTCGCCCTGAACAACGGTTGAGAAATCCGTTTTCGGAGCCGACGTGAAACCGCTTCCTCCGACGTCCGTTGTATTGATCAAGACGGATACCGTGTTCGAACCATAATTGGCGACGGCGATATCAACAACTGAGTCAGCATTCAAATCATCAACGATGACATCGACCGGATACAGACCGGTCTGAATATTTTGCACCGCCGCGAACGTCGCGACTTGGGTACCTGCGATGGTAGTATTCAAAAATACTTTGATGGAATCTCCTATCGAAGGGTACCCGTCGGAGACGACCAGATCCGGTTTTCCGTCGCGATTCAAGTCCCCTACTGCAACCGCGTTGGGATAGAACCCGGCCGAAAAAGAATATCGGGGAGCGAAGCTAAAGGTATCCGAACCATCGGGTGTTGTATTGAGATGCACAACCAGCCCTTCGCCGTTGCTGGTCAAGATGACGTCCAATTTTCCGTCATTGTTGATGTCACTCAACAGCAAGGAAATCGGCGATGGACCAGTGGCAAAATCCTGTTTGTCGGCCAGATCCGCTGACAGCAATCCCGTTTCAGCTTGATTTCGCAGGACTGAAAAAGTCGCAGCCCCTGAGTTGGCGGAAACAATATCCGGCAGCCCGTCGCCGTTGAGGTCACCGACATCTACAGCACTCGGATTGGCCCCGACGGCAAACATCTGTTCCGTTTCGTAATGCGGCTCGGCACCCACCTCGGCAGCGTTGATCAAAACCGAAACCATGTCTTGCCCGGAAAGTGTGAACACCAAATCAGGCCGCCCGTCCAGATTAACGTCTTTGGCGACGATGCTCTTCGTGCTTCCCGAATTGGAAAAGTCCAACCGAGCATCAAATTCAAGTACGGGTGAATTGCTTCCACTCATCTCGACGGTCACGTCGCCTGTGCCTAACGCAAAATCTCCGAGCGACAGCCAAGTCTGATTCACGAGCGGATCACCGACGACGGGCACCGATTGATCAGCCCACACGGTTCGAATTTCCGGCTGGCCATAGACGTTCGTAAACGAAACCGTGAATTTGAGATCTTTGATACGCCGATCCGGTCGTTCGGGCCAACTGACATAGATCGGAGTCACACCGGCGTCGACGACTCCAAAGTCCCAAGACGCGCTGTACGTGCCGGTGCCTTGGGTGATCAACAGGTAATCCTTTTCAAAGGCATCGCCGACGGGTTCAAGGTTCGATTGCAGTTGTAAAGGGTCGACACCATTGCCGTCGACGCTTACTGAGAACCCGGTATCTCCGTCGTCAATGATTCGATGTTCACTCAGCGAACGAATGGATGTGATCGAGTTGTTCGACAGGTCAAAGACCTCGACATCCCGGGTCTGAACGACGTCCGACAGATCGGTCAATCCCACACCGCTTTGAACCAAACTGTCGCGATCCGCACCGCCGTCGTATAGCAGTCCAGACGTCTGAGAGGTAGTCACGGTGACACGATCGTCACCCGCTTTCGAGCGAATCGTTGTCGCAGTGGTGGCACCCAGTCCAGTGACGCTGATTTGATCGCCGGCACTACCCAGCAAGAGATCCAGATTGGTGATTCCCGAGTACGTCAGTCCGGCCGAACTCAGCCCCAATCCGCTGAGAGATGTCGCCGTCAGTTGACCGACATCGGGGTTGTTTGACAGGTCGTTCTGCACAATCAAGTAGTCAAACGGCCCGGCGACGCCATCAACGGTCAACGGGCTTCGGATTCCGTCCAGTCGGCCACCCGACCCCGAGTCGGATTGGCCGACGAAAAACGTATCGCTGTCATCGCCTCCGCGAAGTGTCGTTTGATTCAAACTGGCGAGCAGGTTCCGAACAATGAACACGTCATTGCCTGCGAGCGTGTCAATCGTCAGGCTATCAGTAAAGTCGAGCGTGTACTCCGTCGCATTGACTTTCAGGATAGCGCCGTCAATCACGACGACGTCATTTTCCGTCGTCCCTTGAATGACCAGATTCGGATCTTGATCGGAAACGATCGCCAATTCGATTGACGAGTCATACGTCATCGAACTGCTGTTATTCGTCGCGGTGAACAGGCCTCCGCCCAATTCGCTGGTGACCGAATTTCCGGGCAGGTGCAACCGGTCTCGATCGATGTCGGGCATCGGCCCCGTGTCCGTAATGCGAAGTTCGGCGCCGGCACCAATGGTTCCTAGGTCCACGGAGTAGGTGTCGGATCCGACCTGACCGTCCAGTAACAGGCTTCGTGAAAACACCCCGCCGACGACAAACCGATCGTCTCCGGCATCACCCACGATTCGCAACGTCAAGACGTTCGAAACATCGTAGGTCGTGGAATTGATCGTGACGGAATCCCCGTCGATCGTGATCAGGTCGTTCCCTGTCGTTCCGAGAAGTGTTAGTTCGTTGGACGACTGAACGTCATCATTAATCGTTACCGCGGTCGCTGCGGGAGCATTGATGGCGTAAACGTCGTGTCCGGTGGAACCTTCCAGTTGAATATCTCCGGTCCAATCGGTCACCGACAGAACATTCACGCTCGGCCCGCCGACGAGACGGGCGTTGTTGAATTGCTGCAGTCTGGCCGTCTCGCCGGTGCCGGACTTCAATTCGGTTTGAGTGAGACTCCAATCGGTATCGGATTCCGCAACCAAAGAATTGTTGTCGCGCCCGCCATCGATCGAAATAAACCCGTCGACAAACCGATAGGGACTCGGCGACGGCTCAAGCGGTGCAAAGCCCTGTAGAGGAGCAAAACCCTGTTGTGGAGCCGTGCATGGCAACACACAGCCGTCCGGTAATCCGCCCAGATCATCGTTCAAGATAAAGGATCCGGCCGCCGACGGCATGAGCAGAGGAGAAAGAACTTTTAGCAGGTCGTCCCCGCCGTCCATATCGACACTGAACTCTTGCAGACCGTAGGCGACCAAGCCCTGCGGTCCGATGGTAATCGTGTCGTCGCCGCTGCCGGTCACGATGTCGACTTTTCCGATATCGAAGAAGGTCAGTTCTGCGACATCAACGGCATTCGCCGCAACTCCCAGCTTCCCTCGAATGGTGTTGGCGTCGGCTCCGGCGAGCAACACGTCCTGCGTTTCGGGGTAGACGACTTTAACGATCGGACTGACTTCTCGCAGATAGGCGTAACCGGCACCATCGGTGGTCATCAACTGCGGCGGTCGTCCGCCGAATTGAGGTGCGCCAATGACGGCGCGTCCGGCGTTGAGCGCGACGGCAAAACCGGCTTGATCATTTTCCTGAGCGTCTGAACCGTGCATCGCGTCGTCGATGTCAAAGTCAGGCCTCCAAATCCCATTTCTCAGTGAATAGGCAAACGCTTCTCCGGAATCGGGGCGGACGTCTTGCGCCGGCGGTACCTCGAAATTGTGGTCGCGTCCCGGCGCACCCACGATCAATTGTTCGCCGTCGATTGCGACGGCAGTCCCAAATCTGTCACCATCTACAGCGTAGTCGCCCAGATTCAACCGCACGTGAGACCAGCCTGTCGGTTGTTTCTCAAACACATAAGCTTGACCCAGGTAAGTCCGTCCCGCGCCCGGCGCATCGGGTGACCAGCGTGGATCGCCGACAAGTATTCGATCGCCACTGATGTCTACGGAGGCTCCAAAATCGATGGCGTACCCGTCGGGCAAAGGCGCTGGAGAAGGCGCGCCGTCGTCGTCCGCCAGCGGGCTGGATGACACTCGCTTCGGCGCCGTGATTTCGGCATCGAGCGACCAAACCGTTCCCGTACGCGAATAGACATACGCTTTGTTCAAACCCGAGGCACCGACAACAATCCAGTCCTCGTCGATGGCAACGGCTTCTCCAAATCTGGACCCCAACGGCCCGGTAATTCGCTGTTGCAGCGTCCACGTAGTGCCGGAGCGTACGTAGACATACGCAGCGTTTGCGTCTGGCGCCCCGACGACCGCCGTCACTCCGTGAATGTCGACCGAATATCCGAACCGTTCGCCCGTATTCGGACTCACCAGTTTCGCTTCCTCAATCCATTGCGAACCGAGTCCGTTGAACACGTAAACAGCCCCATCGCCGAGTGATTGCTCTGGTGCACCGACAACCATCGTTAAACTGGAATCGCCGCCGAACAGTGCGAGCGAGGATCCAAAAGCGTCACCCGGTCCAATATCAGACCCCTGTATCTCAGCGATAACTGCTCCATCGTCGGCCTCCGTGTCGTATACAAAGACTTTGCCGCGTTGATCAAATGCCACAGCCCCAACGGCGGCGGTTGTATCCGCGATCGCGACGGCATTGCCAAAGTTGGCCTTTACGGGTTCACTGGGAACCAGCAATCCGGACGTGGTCAGCGTGATCGGAGTCCATGCCGGTCCCCGCCGACGGAAATTATAAAGCTGCTGCCCAAAGGTCGCGTTGTATGTATCCGTTGCGACCACCGTGTGTCCGGTGCCGACGGGAACATTTCCGACGCCGAACCGAATATCGGCCGTCGTATCGTTGACCATCACATTCCCGGACTGTCGGAACGGCAGCAGCGTTAGATCAGACGTCGTTGACATTCCGCTGTATCGATACGCCGCGCCCGATCGCCCGCCCGCATCGGGTTCACCGACAAGCACAAAGTCGCCGCGTGTCGCGATGGTGCTGGGTTCACCGAAGCTGTCACCGCCGCTGGGGTTGGCGAGATACTGAACGGATCCATTGATTGAATAGCGAGTCACAAGACCACGTGAACCGACATAGGTGTTGGCCAGATGGTCGATCACGAGTTCACCCCCATATTCTGGCCGAGTGGTTTCTTGATTTCTCCATGCGG
>JAGQPO010000339.1 GCA_020426665.1 Planctomycetales bacterium | reverse complement strand
CGATCCGATGACCGGCGGACTTCCACGGAATCCCTTGGTTGGTTTTCTTCCGCCGAACCTGCTGTCACCTCAAGGCGAAGGATTCGTGAGCTACGCGATTCGGCCAAAATCCGATTCGAAGACCGGCGTTGTGATTGACGCCGCAGCGTCAATCGTCTTTGACGAGAACGAGCCGATTGAAACGCCATCGATCTTCAACACGATTGACGCGACGGCGCCTATCGCCAACGCAACACTGGAAACCAATCCCACGCCTGCTGCAGCCGCCGACTCGCTCGATGATCCAGTCTTTGCCGCTGCGCCGAACGCGGAAGCACCGATCGAATCCGTGGAAAATGTATTTACGGTTGCTTGGAGTGGCGTCGACGACCCAGACGGGTCCGCGGTGGAATCCTACGATGTATTCGTCTCGATCGACCATGGACCCTACCTGCCTTGGCTTAGCCGAACATCACTGACGCGAGCTCCCTATGCCGGCCAGCCCGGACACGTGTATGCCTTTTACAGCATCGCCACAGACTATGCGGGGCTGACGCAGCCACAACCGGAATCACCGGATTTGATCGTGGCCGTTCCCGGTCCAGCGGGGCTGAACGTGACACCGTCAGGGCATTATGTCACGTCCGAGTCGGGGCTCGCGATGGTGCTTGATCTCAGCCTTGCGAGCGCACCGTCCGGCGATGTCCAGATCAGCATTTCTGTTAATGACCCCAGCGAAGGAACAACAGACGTTTCGGTTCTGATGTTCACTCCACAAAACTGGTATTTGCCTCAGGCGGTTCGCGTGGTCGGACAAGACGATGCTTTGGACGACGGTGACCAGATCTATGATGTTATCTTTGACGCTTCGGCAAGCGACTCGCCCGAGTATGCGATGTTGACGATCACTCGAGTTCCTGTCACCAACGGTGATGATGAATCGCTTGTTACACTGGGCGACTTTGTTTGGCATGACATCAACCAGAACGGAATCCAAGATGCTTCGGAACCGGGTGTTGCAAACGTTGTTGTTCAGTTGTTGGGGCATGACAACTCTTTGTTACAGCAATCGGTGACTGATTCGCAGGGGCTGTATCGGTTTGCCGGGGTCGACAAGAACGCCAGCTATTCGATTCGCGTTTTGCCGCCGTCAGGTTTCGGTTTTAGCTTGAACGATCAAGGCAATGACGACGCCTTGGACAGCGATATTCAAACTGATTTCATGCAGACCGAACCATTCACCCCGTCATCCTTTGCGGCAGACGGATTCGACGCAGGACTAATCGCATTTGGCAGTGTCACGGGTATCGTCTGGCACGACGTGAATGGAGACGCGATATTTGATCCAACCGAGTTGCCCTTTGCACAACAGTTGGTGTTTATCGACTTGAATAATGACGGCTTGCTTTCGATTGGCGAGCCAAGCCATATCACCGCTGCAGACGGGCGGTATGTGTTTGACCGGTTACGGCCGGGAAATTATTCCATTGGGCAAGTGCAGCCAGCCGGTTGGGTATCAACGATGGCCCCTCGCAGCATCACAATCTCGCAAGCCGACCAATTGACAAACGTCGATTTCGGCAGCCGCTGGGGCGAAGTAATGCAGCTGTTCTCGGTGGAACGCGTCGGAATGACAGCTTCTGAACACGCGGGATCGATCGAGTTCAAAGTCGCTTTGAAACAGCAACCCTCTGGCGTGGTTGAGGTAGAAGCAATGTCCAGCGACGAATCCGAATTCGATCTTTCTGCTGCGACACTGACTTTTACTCCGGAAAACTGGAGTGTCCCCCAAGTGTTATCCGTTACCGGTATCGATGATGAATTGGCCGATGGGCACGCAATCGGAACCATCACTCTGCGAACCGGTTCAACCGCGGACCGTCGGTTTTCCAATTGGTTGATACACACTGAGCAGATCATCAATCTAGACGATGAAATCGCCGGCATCTTAATTACCCAATCTAACGGCAGTACCTTCATTGGTGAAACGGGGATGGCCGATTCCATTACGCTGCGTTTGTCGGCCCAACCCGATTCGGATGTCGTGCTGGATCTCGGGTTCCTGGGGCAACCGGGCATCACTGTAAGTCCACCAACCGTCACGTTTACGCCTGTGAATTGGGATGTTCCGCAACAGGTCGTAATTTCGTTAGGGAACGGCATCGACTTAGTCTCGGATTCGGCTGAAGATTTTGCGATCGAAATAAACAGCGTGACAAATGCTTCGGTCTATTCGGGTGCGTCCGGAATCACGCTTGTGATGCCTGTTGTCGATCATCTTAATCACAACCTGGCGTTGGAATTTGATGGCGTCGGCTATCGGCTTCGTGATCTTGTTTCCGATGTCATCCTGCGATCGGAGCTGACCAACGATATCACATCG
>JAGQPO010000338.1 GCA_020426665.1 Planctomycetales bacterium | reverse complement strand
GGGCGAGTTGGCGCGTGTGTGCCGCGACCAGTTCATGCAGGTCTTCGATATCGCCCCCATCTTCGATCCAATCCAGGACTTCGCGGTAGCCGACCGCCTGGCATGCCGTACGTGAAAGCGATCCGAAGCGATTCAACAATCCATGGACCTCGTCGATCAGCCCACGCTGGAACATTCCCCTGACACGACGATTGATGCGGTCGTGCAGCGCTGCTCGATCGTGGCACAGTGCGAACACACTGCATGAATTGGCGTCGGCGGCTCGATCGAATTGAACTTGCCGATGGCTCAGGGGCACCCCTGTCTGTTTGGAGACTTCCAGCGCACGGATCATGCGGCGGGCATCACCCGGTGCGATGCGCGCCGCGGACAGCGGATCGACCTGCATCAGCCGCTCGCGAAGTGCGTCGATTCCGAAGGTGTCGATGTCACTTTGGACGGACCGGCGAAAATCCCAATCCGGGGGCGGCCCGGCATCAAACCCTCGCAAGATGGCCTTCAAAAACATCGGTGTACCGCCGACAAAAATGGGCCGCTTCGATCGACCGATGACGTCTTGAACGCAGCGATGCGCGGCGGCCAGATAACACGCCACAGAGAAATCTTGGTCAGGATCCTCCAGGTCCAGCAAATGGTGTGGGACCGCGGCACGGTCATCGGGGCTGGGCTTGGCCGTCCCGATATCCATGTGGCGATAGACGGCGATCGAGTCAAGTGAAAGAATCTCGCCGTCGATCTGTTTTGCCAATTCAATCGCCAGCGACGTCTTGCCCGACGCCGTCGGACCGGTCAGCACAACCGCTTGTTGGTATAGGGGAGGGAATGTGGTCGGGTGAGACGACTCAGGCATGGGAAACAGACGAGAAACAGACGGAATAGAAAGGCATTCCCGATCGAATCGGTTATTCAAAGTTTAAGCCGAGACGGCGTGATCGGTAAACGCGTGGTAGAATCAAACATCATGGGCATGACGTATTTCAAGCGATACCGAATGGAATTTGACCTCCGCGATTGGCGAGGGGACGATGGTTGCGTGCCCAGTGGCTATGAACTGCTGGCGTATGAACCGGGACTTTTGCGCGAACATGCGCTGGCAAAATTCAACAGCTTTCGCGAGGAACTGGACGCCAACGTCTTTCCCTGTTTGTCGCGCCGTGATGGTTGCTTGCGACTGATGCGCGAGATCACCAGCCGTGGTGATTTTGTGCCTGGGGCGACATGGTTGATTCGAAATTGCCAGCCCCATCCCAAAACGGGAATCGTCACTCCGCTGGCCGTCGGAACGATCCAGGGGCTTTCGACCGATGGCTGGGGCTCCATTCAAAACCTGGGAATCGATCCGGCGCATCGAGGCAAAGGGCTGGGGTCGATCTTGCTGTCCAAGGCGGCATCCGGTTTTCGTGCTGCCGGATTGGAGCGGATGCATTTAGAAGTCACAACGGAGAACACCGGAGCGGTCCGTCTGTACGAACGACTTGGGTTTAAACGATCCAAAGTCGTCTACAAGGCTGCTGAAGTCGCCGGGGCAAACGTTTAGCAGCTATTCAATGTGAACGGGTCAGTTCCTTAGTACCGAATCACGGCGGTGCCCCACGCCAATCCGCTGCCGAACCCGCACAGCAAAACATAGTCCCCGCGACGTATTTTGCCTTCCTTGAATGCCTCGTCCAACGCCAACGGAATACTTGCGCCGGACGTGTTTCCGTAGCGATCCAGGTTGACGAAGACTTTGTCCGCTGCCACACCAAGATCCGAAACGGCCGAATCGATGATCCGTTGATTGGCTTGATGCAAGACAACAAGAGCGAGTTCGTCGGGCGTGATCTGTGCCGACTTCAAGACATCTTTGGCGCTCTCGTCGAAAACGCGAACGGCCCATTTGAACACGTTGCGTCCGTCCATTCGCAGGTACTGTAAACCTTCGCGCCGTGTCGCTTCGGTTAACGGCAATCGAGTTCCGCCAGCGGGAATGCACAACATCTCGCCGCCACAACCTTCGCTTCCCAGTTGGTACGACAAGATCCCCGAAGGGCCTTCTTGGGCGGAATCATCGGCGCCGGAATCATCGCCATAGGAACCGTCGTCGGGACCGATCAGTACGGCGCCTGCGCCGTCGCCGAACAACGGGTATGTTTTCTTGTCGTTCGGGTCAACGGTTCGGCTCATCAGATCCGCGCCGATCACCAGAACACGCCGCGCATTTCCACACGCGATGAACTGTGCACCGGTCGTTAACGCATACATGAATCCGGCGCACGCGGCGCTGATGTCCATCGCCGCGGCAAACGCGCCCAGCCGCTGTTGCAGATGACATGCCGTCGATGGCGTAAAGTGATCCGGCGTGATGGTCGCGACAAGGATCAAATCCAATTCGTCGACCGTCACCTTCGCATCGGCCAAACACCGCAGGGCGGCTTCGTAGCACAGATCACTGGTCGCCTGATCCGGCGTCGCGTGCCGTCGTTGGCGAATTCCGGTGCGACGAACGATCCACTCACTGTCACAGCCGAGGGCGGCCAGGTCTTCGTTGGTCACCAAGTTGTCGGGAACGAACGCGCCGGATCCAAGGATGCGAACTCCAGGTACCGATCCCATTCGGCCTCGCGTGGCACGATCTGGATTTAAGTCGGATTCGTGATTGGTCGTCAATTCGCTGGTATGTTGCTTAGTTGCAGATGGGTCAATCGTTGTCGGTTCTGGCATCAGTCGGTTTTGGGCATCAGTCGTCGGTTTTCCAAAGAAACACGCCAATACCGCGAGCGGCAAGCGATGTGCAGTATAACGGTCGCGTAGTCGTCTCGTCAGGTGAATCTGTTTTTCCGATGAAGCTAGTTGACAATCCAGCCGCGACAATCGCCGTCATTATCGCAGTAATCGCTATTTCCACCTTGGGTTATCACTGGGGGAATCGATCCGCCCGCACCCTGCCGGTCCCGGCGAGTTTTCAGGTCAGCGGAGACTCGATGGCACCCACTTTGCTCGACGGCGACACGTGCAAAGTATTGCCGATCCAGCCCCCCCTGCGTGTCGCGGACGTTGTCGCAATTCGGTGGGATCGGCAAAGTCACGTCAAACGGATTGCCGCTTTAGGTGGCGACACGGTTGACCTCGCCCAAGGGCGACTGATCGTCAACGGAAAACGTCTGGAAGACATCATCGCAGATCGCGCCGATCATGAATTCGTCGCTCCTGCACTGGTCCACGTCTCGTCCAATCAAGATCACTGGAGCCGCCCAGACGCGACCGACGATTGGATCGTTTATACCCATCACAACCGCCACAAAGCCGACCTGGCAACGCCTGTCATGGATGATTATCCGATCAACACGTCGGTTCGCCGCGTCTTAAATCCTGTTGATCGGTTGGTGGTGAAGATGGCTGTCGTCGAACCTTATCATCAACAGGCAACGGCCGAGAGTTCGGTATTCAAAGCGGTTGTCTATAACGGATCAGGTTTCAACCCTACCTGCCTCCAGGATGGAACGGCGCGTTCACGTTCGCCACAAACCGATGCTCCCAATCGCGTCGACGTTCCAAACCAAGTTCCTGCGTTTGTTGATGCAAGTCATCCGATTGCGATTCAAATCAAACCGTCGCTGGATGCGATGTACCAATATCACGTTTATCGCGAGATCGAGTATCGCGACGACAGGCCGAGCGAACGGGTTCACTATCCCGTGGTCTTGAAGGAAGACGAAGTGTTCGTCGTCGGCGACAATGTCCCGGTCTCCGTCGACAGCCGACAACTTGGACCGCTGAAACGTTCCGCCATCGTCGGGCGTGTGACCGAGTCGCGACGTTAGCGTTTGTCGCCCGGTCGCTGCGCGATCAGACGCTTTGATCGCGCAGCGATCAGCGACTATTCGGGTTGCCGGCGGCATCCGGTGTTTCGGCGACGGTCGCGGCGGGTTCGGTCGGTGTCGCTTCTGATTCGCTGGAGGCTTCGGAATCCGCGGGAGGTGTAGGCAGCTCGGGGCCATTGCCCTCTTCATGCGAAGCAAGCATCGCGTGGCCGTGGGTGGCATCGGCGAATTCGGGCCAGCCCTGATTGAAACGAGTCTCAGCGGTGTAGTCGACCGCAGGACGTTCGAAATTGCCGGCGGGTGAACTTTTCCGGCTACGGTGTCCAAAATGAATCGGGCTGCCAACAAGTTTGGTTTTTTCTCGAATCGTGCCGCCCTGGAACGGACCGATCCCCATGACCCAGGTGTCTTTTGCCGTGGCGACGGCGTGGCGAACCCCCGATTGCCAAATCGGTTTTCGAGTTTCACGGTCATACGCAAAGGCTGCGATTTTCGCCGCCGCCTCCCGGGCCTCGCGTCGCGCAATGGAAATTTCGGGCAACATCGGCAGCGCGGGCGCGTTGGGGATCGCACTGGCCGCGCTGTTGAATGCATTGTTTGCTGGGATGCCATATGTCACCTGGTGATCATCGCTTCCAAGGGCACCGATACGGGCCTCAATAATGATCTCGGCTTCATTGGCAGCATCTTGCATCAAGCACCCGGCGCCCAGAATTTGCTGACGCAAGCCGCTGATCACGTATTCGGCGTTCACAAATCCCGGGCCTTTGACGCTACGCAGATAGCTGGCATCCAAATACACTTTTCTACCCGATAGTGGGCGGAAATCGAGGTCCTGAATGCTCTTGTCCACGGCATCGCTGACCACCAATTGTTCCGTCGCCTGATGTTCTTTCGTCGTACCACACCCGATGACCGCCATGGTGGCAATCAAGCCCAACATTGCGAGTTTTCTAGAGTGTGAATTGTCGTGAAACATGGAACGTCTAAAAAGGACGTGACGGCGGGCGGATCTGGAAGGTTCCGAGGGTGCGGATTCAACCGTCCCTGTTAACGGTTGCGGCAGTCATCTGGCAAGTGCGTTTCGATGCACTCCGGGTCGACGGGTGCAGCGTGTGAACAAACTTCAGCCCCAAAAAACATGCCGGTATCCTAAGATTCTCACCGGTGATGCGTCATCTGTCATATTGAAGAACCCGTTCACGTCTTTTGAGATGACCATGTTAAAACGACACCTGACGACGATCCTGATCGCTTTGTTCTTCGTCTCCCCGGCGCTGGCGCTGATCACGGGCGGAAGAACCGAACCGATCAACGTTTCCGGGTTGCCCGCCGGCTCCGAACCACTCGCCAACCTGACCAGCCGAATCGCCTGGTGGGAAGGACCGCCGTTTGGCGGTGGCCAATATCATTTCGAATATGCCGGCGAGACTTCCGACTTGCAAAAAGCTGTCGATTTGTTTGCAAAAGTCGAATCAAACCGAAAACAGTTGGTCGTCCGCGCCGGCGAGCAGGAGAGTTTTTGGTTGACGATCGGCGACAAATCGACGAAACACCCAATGGATTGGCAGTTTGTCGTCTGGGTTCCGGCCAATTGGCAGCATCTTCGCGACGCCAAAGCGGGGCTACTGCCGCCCGGCGAAGAGGGTGACGCTCCGAAGACCGAAATGGTTGTTTTTGTATCTGATCGGATTGATTGGAACGCGATTAAGATTCCCGAGGGCATCAACGTGATTGATGAGCGTTTGGAATCAAACGGAATCCCGGCCGATCAAGGTGCCGCGTTAAAGGGCGCGGTCACTGATGAAAATGGCAAACCGATCACCGGTGCAACGGTCAGCATCGGAAAGGATCCGGACGTGATCCGGGGAACCAGCAACAGCAGGGGGCAATATCTGGTGAAACAGATCCCGGCGGGAACGCACCAGATCAAAGTCTCCGCACCGGGATTTGCTTCCAAAGATGTTTACTACTACGAATTCACGCCATCCAACCTGCGGACGATTAACGTTTCGTTGGCGAAATCGGCAACGGTTCGTGTCCGCGCCGTCGACGCGGCGAATAATCCCGTGCCGGAAGTCAAGGTGATTGTTTATCACTGCAAAGACCGCCAGGGAAACGACTATCGTATCGCCCGCCAACGGGAATTCACGGCCAACTCGAAGGGCGAATTCGATCTAGATGATGTCCCCGAAGGCACGATCAAATTCGGCTGCGCAACGAAAGGATACTATTACAATTCCGTCTTAAATGAACACGACACGGCGGAATCCCCGATTGTCTTGAAACTATTGCCCACGGGAAATGTGAAGGTGAATGTGTTCTCACCGGATGGCCAAAGCGTCAACGCAAGATACGTCATCCAGATCAATGAAAAAGGAGTTGATCCTGAAAAAGGCGGCAAGGCGGGTAGCTGGGGCGGATCCGCCAACGTTGGTACCGACGGAACGTACACCTTCGAAAACGTCCCGTCGGGAGACTATGTTGTCACCGGTAAACCCAACCCGGGCGCGAGCAAAGATCGCGCCCAGGCGGTGAATGTCCAGATCAAACCAAAGGAAACGGTAGAAATCAAATTGGTGACCAAGTGATCGCGGACGGCGATCAGTTCGCTTGCACCAATTTTTGACGACGCAGACCTTCGATGTAATCACCCGCAATGTTGATGACTTCGCGGTTGTAGAACGTGTCACGGAAGACTTGCTTGTCGTTTTCCTGTTCAATTTCTTCCTTTTCTTCTTCCTTTTGTGCGTCCAATTCGTCACGCCGTTTCATGAAAGCGGTTTCTTCCAGCGGAACGGTTTCTTCGTCTTTTTGTTTGACGAACAATTGGACGCGTCGCATCAAGTCGACGAACTCTTTGTTGGATTTGACACGTTGTTCCGAGTTCTGACGAAGTTCAGTCAGCAGATCGGATGGAACCAGGTTGTAGATGTCATGTCGGGCACCGTTGATACGGTCGGTTGCCAACGCATACTTCAGGTCACCTTCGGCGACATCCATCTTTTGCGTCAGACTGGGCAACACGATGTCCGCCGCCACACCGTCGCGTTGGGTGCTTTCACCATCGGGAAGATAGAACTGTTGCAAGGTGACTTTCAGCGCACCGTAGTTTGCACGTTGGGTCAAAAAGAGACGTTCGCCAAGATCCATCAGGGTTTGGACCGTTCCTTTTCCGTGCGTTGCGGGATCTCCGACGATGATTCCGCGGTTGTAATCCTTTATCGCGCCGGCAAAGATTTCACTGGCGCTGGCGCTGAACTTGCTGGTTTGAACGACCAGAGGTCCGCTCCAAACGGTTCCGACTTCTTCGTCGTTGTACTGTTGGATTTGACCTTCTGAATCTTTGACCTGGACGACGGGTCCACGGTTGATAAACAAACCGGTCAGGTTGATTGCTTCGGTCAGTGATCCGCCGCCGTTTCGGCTGAGGTCGATCACAACACCTTCGACGCCTTGAGCTTTGAAATCCATCAGGATGTTGCGGACGTCACGGGTGCTGCTTCGGAAATCGGTCCCGCCTCTTCGAGCGGCATCCATGTCCATGTAGAAGCTGGGCAAATTGATGAAACCGACTTTGCGAACGGTGCCATCGGGCATCGCGTGTTCCAGGACTTTGCCGCGCGCGGCGGATTGTTCCAACTCGACTTCGGCGCGGGTGATTTGGTAGACCTCCATTGCGCCCTTGCCGCCGACTTTGACTCCCAATCGGACGATGGTTCCGGCGTTACCGCGAATCATGCCCACAACGTCCTGAAGCGGCATCTCAACAATATCGACCATCGGTCCGGCGTCGCCTTGGCCGACCGAGACGATCACGTCGTCGGGTTTCAATCGTTTGTCGCTGTCCGCCGCTCCGCCTGGAATGATTTGCATGACAACGGTATTGCCATCTTTTTCTCGCAGGGCCGCACCAATCCCTTGCAGTTTCAACCGCATCGAGATGTTAAAGTCCTCGAACGTCGACGGTGACATGTAACTGGAGTGCGGATCGTACGCGCTGGTCACCGAAGACAAATAGGCCTCCAACAAGTCATCGTTGTCGTAGGTTTTGAAGCGACGTGCGTAACGTTGGTAACGTCGACGCAGCAGATCTCGGGCCTCGTCCCCGACCGTATCATCGTCCCGCAAATCAAGTAGCGCATACTTGATTTGTCGGCGCCAGCGTTCCTCGGCTTCTTGCGGCGTCTTTGCATAACTTGCCGCTTCGGGGTCCACGACGATGTATTCGTCTTTGGTAAAGTCCAAGTCGGAGTCGAGCAATTTCAGCGCGGTTGCGACTCGTTCGTCCACGCGTTGGGTGAATCGATTGAATATGCTGTACGCCAGACTCAAGTCACCGGCTTTGACCATGTCGTCAATCTGGTCGCGATACGATTGGAATTGATCGATGTCAGACTGATAAAAGTAAAGCTTCAGCGGGTCGAAACGTTCCAGGTAAAGATCGAGCGCCCTTTCGCTCATCTTGTCGTCTAATTCGGCTGCCGAAATATGATACTTCGGCATCAGCGACGCGATCATTTTTGCGATTCGGCGGTCCTGGGGTTTCGGTTGCTGGGGTGCCGGTGTGTTTTCAGCGGCCGACGGTAGGGCCGGAGCCACCTCTTGCGCGAGTGCCGATTCGCAACAACCGGCGTAGGTCAGGCAGGCGAGGGTCGCCATTGTGGCCAACGTACGCATTCTGAAACGACGATCCATATCTAGATCCGATGATTTGGTGGGTGGTGTGAAAGGAGGCACTCAATGGCCAATTCGCAGTTGCAGCGGGGCCAGTTCGCGGATGCAGCGGCCAGCGCAGCCCCTCTATCATAAGCAGTTGAAGACTGTGCCGGTACGGAATGGTAGGAAAGACGCGAAGCTCAGGCAATGTTGGTTTATTCCGCTTTGCCTGTGGGGTCATCGACGGTCGCAAGTTCGACCATCAGTTCGACACGCTTACCCCCCCTTTGGACGACAATTGGCTGTTTTGATCCGATCGGTTTTCGTTCGATCGCCTCTTGCAGTGTCGTTGAATCTCGGACTCGTTGCCCGGCAAATTCGACAATGACATCCAAACGCTCGATGCCGGCCTTTTCGGCGACAGATCCGTTGATGATTTGATAGACCAATATGCCGGAATAAGGTGTCAATTGGAATTGTTTGGCGATCCGGGGCTTTAACTCGACCAACGTCGTTCCGATCGCCGCACGACGGACCTGGCCGTGTTCGTCCAATTCTTGGGCGATCCAGTGGGCTTGGTTGATAGGAATGGCAAATCCGACGCCTTGGTAAAACCCGCTGCGGGTGGCGATTGCCGTGCTGATACCGACAACTTTGCCATCCAAGTCGATCAAAGCCCCCCCGGAGTTGCCAGGATTGATCGCTGCATCGGTCTGCAGCATGCTGCTGCGGCGAATGCGATCCAGGCGACGGTCTTTGCCGCTGATGATCCCCGCGCTGACGGTGGCTTCCAATTTGAACGGGCTTCCGATCGCCAGCACCCAATCGCCGATTTCCAACTGATCCGAGTCGGCCATCGACACGGCCTGCAGCTTTGCGGGAAACTTAACGCGAACGATCGCGACATCGCTGTCCGGATCACCGCGAATGACGTCGGCATCCACGCGATTCTCGTCAGGCAACTGAACAACAACTCGTTTTGCCCCAGTGATCACGTGGTTGTTGGTAATGATCAGGCCGTCTTCGGAAATGATCACTCCCGAACCGAGTCCCGTCAATTTTTCCTGTGCCGGAGGTGGCGTGGGGATTTCCGCGCGTTCCAGTAGCGGTAATTCATCTTCCGGAGCTTCGGTTTGCTCGTTGTCGTCCTGTTGGCCGTCTTGTCCGTAGACGTACAAAACAACGACCGATGGTGTGGCACGTTTTGCGGCCATGCGAAAGGCCAGAGAAAGTGCGCGCGGACCGGCTTGCAAGGCGGCGAGAACCTCCGGGTTTGGCGTGTCATCAGTCGTCGACGGTGCCGCGTCCGTGGGCGTCTTACTTTTTTCACCTCCGCCGTTGACTACATCACCATCACCGGGCAACGCTTCGGTAGGTGATTCGGCGGATGGCTGTTCGGGAGCGGGCTGTTCTGGAGATGAAACCTCGGCAACCTTTTCGGCAGTGCCATCGGTGGCGTTTGCCGTTGCCGCGTCGTCATCGGCCGCATCATCGTCGGCGATGCAATGGGCGACCATCATCGTCGTGATCAGCGAAAAGGCTAACGCAATCAAAAATCGGTAAGACAACATCGCTTATCCTGGAGGTCGACAGAAACACATTTACATTGCACGATTTGTTCGATCGGCGTGAATCGCACGGGCTTAGCTGGCAAAGGATTCAGCAACTGCTGGTGCTTTGTCCAGATTTAATTTTAGGGTTGGGAACGTAGCGGAAGTCGTCAAGACTTTCGTGAATTGCCGAACGAAACGAAACTCTTGACGATTTTCGGCTACCCTAAAATCGAACGTTGACGGAACGCTACTGCCCTTGCCATTCTGTATTTCAATATAGCGACCTAGCATACAGCGGTCATCCTGATGTTAACCGTCAATTTATTAACAAAAAAACGCGACGGCGGTGAGCTGACCGATGACGAGATCCGATTTTTGATTGACGGATATTGCGGGGGCTCGGTCGCGGATTACCAAATGTCCGCATTTGCGATGGCCGTTTGTTTGCAGGGCATGTCGGCCCGTGAGACCGCGTCGCTGACCCGGGCGATGTTGGAAAGCGGCGATGTTCTGTCGCGGGACGTTTCCGGCCAAATCCCTCGTGTCGACAAACACAGTACCGGTGGCCTTGGCGACAAGGTATCGATTGTTCTTGCGCCATTGCTCGCCAGCTGCGGAGTCCATGTGCCGATGGTCAGCGGACGGTCGCTGGGGTTGACCGGAGGAACTTTGGACAAACTGGAGTCGATTCCCGGGTTTCGTACGGATCTATCGGACTGTGAATCCGGTCGGATTTTGCAACAAGTCGGCGCCTTTATTGTTAGTGCGAGCCAGCGTATCGCACCGGCCGATCGTCGGTTGTATGCCCTGCGAGACGTGACCGGGACGGTGGAATCCATTCCACTGATCACTGCCAGCATCTTGAGCAAGAAACTTTCGGCCAACCTGGACGCGTTGGCGATGGATGTCAAAGTCGGCAGTGCCGCGTTTATGAAGACACTGGACCAGGCCAGAAGTCTGTCGGAATCGCTGGTCACGGTCGGCAAGGCGGCCGGGCTGCCGACTTCCGTTCTGATTTCGGAAATGGACCAACCGCTCGGAAAGGCCGTCGGCAATGCGATCGAAGTCAACGAATCGGTCGCCATTTTGCAGGCCCGCGATCGCGACGACCCGGCGATGTCAACCGTCCGCGATTTAACGGTCCAGCTGGGGGCTTCGTTGTTGTGCAGCGTGGGCGTGGAAACCGACCCCCAAGTTGCTCGGGCGCGATTGGGGCGGTCGCTGGATGACGGTTCGGCAATGGAGCGATTCGAACAAATGGTTGCCGCACAGGGCGGCAAATGGGTCGGCGATTTGGACGTGGCACCGGGATTGTCCGTCCACGCAACCCGCGACGGTTATGTGGAAAAGATTGACTGCCACGCAATCGGGTCAACCATCGTGGCAATGGGCGGCGGACGTCGAAAGCTTGGCGATCGGATCGACCCTGCGGTGGGGATCAACATGCAAGTCCGCATCGGGGATCGCGTTACCCAGGGACAACCTGTTCTGGATTTACATTGCCACAAAGCCCAAAAAAATGATTATGTTAAAGCAATGACAGAGGCGGTTGTGTTAACCGATCATCCGGTCGATTCTCACCCACTGGTTTGGGCAACTCTGTAGGTTCCTGTTTCCGTTACTACTCCTTACTCTACTTCTATCTCGTTCAGTGCTCTGCGCAGATGATTGAGCTGAAAACACGTGAGATCGACCAACTCATTCGTGCCGCCTCCGAAGCGCGTGATCAAGCATACGCGCCGCACAGTCATTTCTATGTCGGGGCATCGTTGTGGATTCCCGGTGGCGAAATCGTGGTCGGCTGCAACGTGGAAAACGCCAGCTATTCGTTGTCGATCTGTGCCGAACGCGTCGCCACCGCGACGGCCGTCACCAAGGGCTACAGAGAATTCCACGCGATCGCGATCGCCAGCGTTGGTGGTGTCAGTCCCTGTGGCGCCTGCCGGCAATTCTTGTCAGAATTCAGTAACGACATGCAAATCATCATGACCGATGTGCTGACCGGAGCGCGCCAGATCCGCAGACTTTCGCAGCTGCTGCCTGACGCGTTTGATGCATCCAGTTTGCCCGTCACCTAAGCGGCGACAATTTTTACTTTTGTGTACGACGGACTTCCAGTCCGTCGACAAACGTCGGT
>JAGQPO010000337.1 GCA_020426665.1 Planctomycetales bacterium | reverse complement strand
TCGATCGCACGCGCCTGCAACAATCGCACCCAGTGTTCACTTCGCTTGGCCGGCCAACATGCGATCACCGTAATGATCTCGGCCCCCATTTGGATCGCCGGTCTGAAAATCTCGGGAAAACGAAGGTCATAGCAGATAAACGGAGAAATCTTGACTCCCTGCCACTCGAAGATCCGGTGCGAGTCGCCGGCCGAATAGTACCGTTCCTCACCGGACAGCGAGAACGGACGCATTTTCTGATAGCGAGAAAGTTCGGTGCCATCAGGAGCAAACACGACACACTCGTTTTGTGAGACGCCGTTGCAAATCGGTGCGGCGACCCCCGCCATCATCGCGACGTCGTATTTTGCCGCGAGTTCACGCAAGAGAGCTTCGCCTTGGCGGGCCTCCGTTTGGGCCGTCACCGAGAGATTCATGCTGAATCCGGTTTCGAACATTTCGGGCACGATCACGAGCGCGCCGGGGCGGATTGCCGCGCCGGAGAGCAACTGTCGTAATCGCATGTGATTGGCCGGTTTATCCTCCCAATCCATGTTCATTTGAACGGCTGCAATTTGCATCTGCATGTTCCACACTTGATTATAAAAGCTTCAACAGACCATCTCGGAGTCGCCCCACACCCTGGATCACCGATTGGGCATCAAGTGCACCATAGGAAAGGCGAAGTGAACATCCGCTGGAAATTCCAAACGCGCTGCCGGGCAAAACGGCGACGGAAAATTGGCGGATCAGGTTTTCCACCAATGTCATATCGTCTTTCGTCGTCTGTAGATCCGTGAATAAATAAAACGCCCCGCGAGGCATTGAAATGTGACATCGGTCACCCAAGTCCGCAAGTGTCTGCAAGGCCGCATCACGTACGTCGCCAAGTTCATTGATAGGCTGTTGGCTCCAATTCGAACCAACGCCCAGGGCTGCCGCGGCGGCGACTTGGCAGACGATCGGCGGACAAATCAGATTCGTGTCCTGGACTTTTTTGATTCCGTCGAGCAAATGATTCGGGACGACCGAATATCCGATCCGCCATCCGGCCATTCCATAAGCTTTGGAAAGTGAAAACAACGAAATCGTGTGCCCGGCAGCTCCAGAGATTGATCCGGCAGAAAAGTGTTCGGCACCGTCGTACAGAAAGTATTCATACGCTTCGTCGGAAATGTGATAGATCCCGGACCGGGCGCACAGGGCGTTGATGGTTTTCAGGTCCTGTTGTGAATAGACCGCACCGGTGGGATTGTTTGGCGAGACCGTTACGATGGCTCGCGTGCGATCGGTGATTGCGTCAGTGATCGCGTCGATGTCCGGTTGGTTTTCAGCGTCGGTCGGCACGACGACAACTCGACACCCGACCATTTCGATCGCCATGTGATGATTGAAATAATACGGGCTTAGCAAAATGATTTCGTCATCGACGTCCGCGATCGCCAGGACGGCGTTGACAAATCCCATGTTGGCGCCGGCGGTGCACACCAAGGCAGCGTCTTGGTCGGAGGCGTTGATGCCGTTTTCACGGGACAGCTTTTCCGAAATCAATTGCAACAACCATTCGTTCCCGGCGACCGGGCCGTACCGATCCAGGCTGCGCTGGTTCATCGCGGAACGCGACACGGCTTCGAAGACCTCCGCCGGCGGCGGGAAATTGACGACGCCCTGTCCGAGAGAGATCGTTCCCGGATGTTCCGCCGTCCAGCGCCCGACGATCGGTATCACTGGAGCTTGAACGTTTTGTATTCGTCGACTGATCACTAACTTTGCTTCCTGTTTTGCTCATTTTCTTGACCAATCCATCTCCCCACGCCAAGTCGGCAAGTCGGCTATAAGATAACGAATCGACAGACGCGCAAACGTCTCGTGCGGTGAAATACCGGCACGGCAAACATTCTCACGCGTCGAGGTGGAATTCCGGACAAGACTTTTTTGCAACATTCAAGATGAAATTTCAAATCGCCTTTCGCCCTGAACAAATTTCCGAGTCGGCGTTTATTGCTCGAAACGCAACGGTGTTTGGCGATGTGACCGTAGGCGCGGACTCAACGGTGCTTTTCGGTGCTGTGATTCGAGGAGACACCGAATCGATCCGAATCGGAAGCCAGACGAACATCCAAGACTTGAGTGTATTGCATGCCGATCCCGGGTTTCCGTGTGTACTGGGGGATCGGGTGACTATCGGCCACGGGGCGATCGTTCACGGAGCGATGATTGAAGACGACGTCCTGGTCGGGATGCGTGCAGTGGTGCTAAACGGCGCCAAGATCGGCGCGGGAAGTCTGGTCGCAGCCGGGGCGGTTGTTACCGCAGGAATGGAGGTGCCACCTGGATCGGTCGTGACCGGCACGCCGGCAGTCGTCCGCGGATCGGTGAGCGAACGACACACCGAAATGATCCGGCATGCGGCACAGCACTATGTCAAGGCAGGAAAGGCGTACCGCGATAGCGACCCGTCATGATCTGCGCCCCAGGTCCACGATTTTAGGACCTGCTGTCGACATGGACATACAAATCGAAAGACTCGGGCGATCTTTTTCCGGGGTGTGGGGGCTAAAAGACGTCAACGCGACGATTCGTGCGGGAACGATCTCGGTGGTTGTGGGTGCAAATGGCGCGGGGAAATCAACTTTGCTGCGATTGGCGGGCGGCCGATTGTGTCCAACTGAAGGAACCGTCCGGTACGAAGGTCGGCTGTTGCGACACAACGCAGTTTCGCTTCGCCGAAAATCGATGTTGCTTGACGTCGACGATATTCCCTTTGGCGGGGTCTGTAAAATCATCGCGTCAACCATTGTGGATTACAGTGCGGATCGTGGGAACATCGAAGAGGTTGTGTCGGATTGGCTCAGACGGTTCGAGATCCAGGACTTGGTACGAACAACAGGATCTGAAGCGTCCAAAGGACAGGCATATAAGGCGCGCTTGGTTTCACTGTTCAGCATCAATCCGCCGATTTGGTTGTTGGACGAACCGATGTCTGCCGGACTGGATGCCAATGGCTTGATGATTTTGGAGGAGCAGATGATGAAGCACCGTGCCGATGGTGGTACGGTGGTCTTCACCAGTCAATGGCCACGGCACGCCGTTCGGCTTGCGGATGATTGCCTGATATTGGACCAAGGAAAACTGCTTTGGCAGGGGGCGCCAACCAGATATGACGCGTCAATCGACGTGCCACTAAGTAACGTGTCTCTGCGGGCGGTCATCGATGGATTGACAGAGGCAACGGATCGGTCGGTTCAAACATGATAAGCCGTGACAATCGCCATGCACGTGTTGACGATTTGATGCGGAGAATCGCGTTTCGCAGTTCAGCGTCCCGGCGGTTTGGCGAACTTCGTGCGGTGGTTCAAGCCGGAAAGAAATCCTTACGCGGGCGTTGGCTACGGTTTACCTATTGGTTCTGGAATCCATTGCCACCGTCCAACAGTCGGACGCAAAGTCAGTTTTACACTCGACTCACTTTATCCGCCGTCGTCGTCGCGTTCGAAGTCATGCTGCTGGTAGTAATCTTCGATCCGCCGCCCGGCCAGAGCAGTGCGCCGTTGGATGGGCTTCATCGATCCATTGTCGCACTTTCGTTCCTGACTGCATTGGCTTGGTTATGCATGCTGGTGTACTCACTGTCAGCGGGCGCTGAGCAACTTGTTCGTCGGCGTCATCAATCTCTTTGGCCTGTCAGCGAGTCGTCGCGAAGTTTTTTTCGTTCTGTCTCGATGTGTCGCTGGGTCTTTTTGTCCATCGGGAATTCTTGGATACTCGCCGCGAGTATTGTGGGCCGTCACGGGCTTTTGGAAACCATTTGGGCAGCATTCGTTCTCAGTCTCTCGGTACTGGCCGTTGATTTTAGTTGTCGATGGCTCCATCAGTATTTGGTTCCGAAGTGGACGGATTATCTGTTTTTAGGTTTTGCAGCAGCACTTTTCCCGTGTGGTTTGTTGTTGACGAATGTGGTCTTGGAAACCACAGACCAACTTCTTTTGTTGCGGTGCTGTGGGCCGATCGGGTGGAGTCTTGATTATTCACCAGATCCTTCCACTCGCTGGACAATTCGTCTTGTCGGAGTGACGTTGCTGGCGCTGGTTGTCGCCGTACCCTTTCGAATCGTTCACACGCGAAACTTTGTCTGGAAAGTGATACGTCGACGCCGTCGGCAACGGTTGATTGACCAGGCAGCTGAACAGAACGTCGCAAAGTCTAGGACCCACTCACGTGCCCGTCTGACAACAAGTCGTGCCGCCGATGTCATTCGCAATGAGATTAGGCGTTATCATTCAATTTGGTCGGAACCCATCGATCAATGGAAAGTCGTCATCGGCAAATGGAAATACTTTGTCGCCGTATTCGTCGCTGCAGCAACCGTTTGTGGGATCAATGTCTGTTTGTATCGCATCCTGAAAACGGAACAGTTGGCCCGCGGAGTGATGGGACCGTGTGTAGTGGCAATTGTCGCGCCCGCGGTGATTTTAGATTCCTATTTTCTGGTCAAGTCGCTGAATCGTTTTGTGGCGCGCCCCGTGCGACTCTCTCGTGTCGTCGCAGAGTTGCAGATCAGTTGGACGATGGGGCATGTGTTGCAACTTGTTTCTGCGGCAGTCTTGCTTCCGATCGTCTTGGTTGCTGATGTTCAGATCACGCTGGAAGTGATAAATCTTTTGATCGGAGTCGGCATCAGCTGGATAGGGATTCGTCACTTCGGGCTTGCAATCGCGCTGGATTGGATTCCGAATCAACCACCGCATACGTGGCTTCAACGATGCGTTAGAGATTTATCGCCCATGCTTTTGTGGGGCGTTCTGTTGTCGCTGGTGTTTTTCACCGTCCGAATTCAGACGGAATACTGGTCGCAGGTCTTGTTTCAAGCGGCGGGGTTGTTTGCGCTGGCGTGGATGGTTTATCGCGGGACGGAGAAACCAGAAAATAGCCACGCAACAACCTCCCATGAGCATAACCCGAACGCGTGAGCGGTGGATTCCATACGAATGCAGTCGAGTCCACCGCTCACGCGTTTTAAAGTTGCGTTTTTTCACAACCCGAATGCGTCAGCGAGGGAAACCGATCGTGGCTGGTCTCTCGCTCACGCGTTCGGGTTAGGAAAAACCGATGCACCATGCAAAAGCGCAACTTCAAAACTCACTCGCTCGGGTTGTGGTGCAGTTGCGATCGGGCATGGTGCCGCGGAGCGGGAAAGGATCGGGCCAGGTTCAGTCTTTATCAGCTCGAAGGACGGAGACGAAAGCCTTTTGGGGAATATTGACGCTTCCGAATTGTTTCATCTTTGCTTTGCCCTTCTTCTGTTTTTCAAGCAGTTTTTTCTTGCGGGTCACGTCGCCGCCGTAAAGTTTTGCGGTGACGTCTTTGCGATAGGGCTGGATGGTGGCGCGGGCGATGATGGTGCCGCCGATCGCTCCTTGAATTGGGATTTTGAACTGGTGCCGCGGAATGGCTTCGGCCAATTGTTCGCAGTAATGCAGCGCTCTGGTTCTCGCTTTGTCGCGGTGGACCAGATACGCGAGCGCATCGATTGGTTCTTTGTTGACCAAGATGTCAACTTTGACCACGTCTGTTTTCCGGTACTCGATTGTTTCGTAATCAAATGATCCGTAACCTCGCGTGATCATCTTCAGCTTTCCATAGAAGTCGAACAGCACTTCTCCCAACGGCATTTCGCTGGTCACCTCCACACGTCCTGCGGAAAGATAATTCATCGACTGACTTTCGCTGCGGTGATCGCGGCAAAGTTCCATCACGGGACCGACGAATTCTTCCGGCGTCAGAATCGAAGCCCTGATGTATGGTTCGGTCGCGGAATCGATGTTGGTCGGGTCCGGCCAATACGAAGGGTTGTCCACTTCGACGGTAGACCCATCTTTGAGTGCCAATTTATATTTTACCGAGGGCGCCGAGATGACCAGTCCGATATCGAATTCTCGTTGCAGACGTTCTTGAATGACATCCAAGTGCAGCAGCCCGAGAAACCCACATCGAAATCCGAAACCGAGGGCCGCCGAACTGTCTTTTTCGAACGTCAGTGCGGCGTCATTGATCGCCAGTTTTTCCAGAGCCTTGGTCAGGTCGGGATACTCATCGGTGCTCATCGGATAGACCGACGAAAAAACAACTTGCCTGGCCGGCTGGTAACCTGGAATCGGTTCGGCCGCCGGGCGGTCGAGCAGGGTGATCGTATCGCCGATTTCGATGTCTTGAACGCTTTTCACACCGGCTACGACATAGCCCACTTCACCGGCCGAAAGCTGGTCACGGGGATTGAGTTTAAATTGGTTGTATCCCAGTTCATCGACTTTGTAATCGTGTCCGCCGTGCATGAAGTGAATGGTATCGCGTGGCTTGAGGGTTCCATCCATCACTCGGACCTGCAGGATCACCCCTCGGTATTTGTCGAAATGGGCGTCAAACACGAGTGCTTTTACGGGTGCGTCGACGTCGCCGGTGGGCGGAGGCAGGTGTTCGACGATTCCGGCCAGGACTTTGTCGATGCCTTCGCCGGTTTTGGCGGAAACCGGAATGGCGGCGAACGGATCCAAACCAAGGTCGGCGTCAATTTCTTCGCGCGCTCGCTCCACATCGGCTGCGGGAAGATCGATCTTGTTGATCACAGGCAAAAGTTCCAGGTCGTATTCCAACGCCAGGTAAAGGTTGGCGACCGTCTGCGCTTCGACGCCTTGGGAGGCATCGACCACCATCAACGCACCTTCACAGGCCATCAGAGATCGTCGGACTTCGTGAGAGAAATCAACGTGTCCGGGCGTGTCGATCAAATTCAGTTGATATTTTTTGCCGTCGGGAGCTTTGTATTCCAAGGTGATCGTGTTGCTTTTGATCGTGATGCCGCGTTCACGCTCGATATCCATCGAATCGAGCATTTGGTCGTGGAACTCACGTTGCGTGACGCCGCCACAAGCTTGGATCAAACGATCAGCCAGCGTTGACTTGCCGTGATCAATGTGGGCAATAATGCAGAAGTTCCGAATGTGTTTCATGCGACGGGGTCATTTTGCAAGCGAGCAATTCTCTCAACAACCGCCATGATCGTAATGAATGTTGGCGAAATCCGACAGGCAGCCGCGATGATCTTCCCCCGGTAAGGGCGGTCGGACGACCCGCACGACCGTTAGACCCAGCGTCGCCCCACCGCGTCGCTCTAGACAGATCGCCTAGGAATCTCCCTTTGGCTAGGCAAAGACGGCTGCCGTAAGCGTCAATTCGTTTGGACCGCCGCGATGTTCGGTTAGAATGACATTTAGGTCCGGTGCAGCGTCTGGAGGGATTGGATTCACGATTGCCCCCGATTTAACGATTTGCGATCGCACGTTTGGAAATTGGAAGATGAAGAGGTTTGTTAACTTTGTGATTTTCGCCGCCGTCCTCGCCGGCGTTGGTTTTGGATTAATGAAAGTCCCCGGGCTTTTTGGGGCCTCCGAGGAGAACTCCGAAGCCAGTTCAACGTACGTCGTCCAACGCCGCACGATCGAAGACCGGGTGGTCGAACGGGGAACCGTCGAGAGTCAGAAAACTGTCTACGGCAAATGCGAAATTCCGGGACGAAGCAAGATCACTTTCATTGTTCCGGAGGGCAGCGAAGTCAAGAAGGGCGACAAAGTCGCAGAATTCGAGACCACTGAAATTGACAAAGACATCAAGCAAAAGGAGGTTGAAATCAATGAGGCGAAAGGCACGTTAGAGGAAGCCATTCAATTGCTTTCGATCAAAGAGGACGAAAACGCCACAAACATCGCCGCGGCAAAATTGGCTTTTGATATCGCCAAGATAGATCTTAGAAAGTACGAAATGGGTGACTTTGAATCTGAAAAAGCAGACCTCAATCGAGCGATCAAAGAAGCCGAAGCCGAGCTCGAAAAGGTGCGTGACGAAAAGAACAACATCGAGATCTTGGTCAAAAAAGGGTACCGCACGCCGCAGCAGTTGTTGGAGTACCAGCTGCGCGAACAAAACTTTGGATTTCAAGTTGAACGTGACAAACAAAAATTAAAGGTGTTGGTCACGTATGATCGCGAAAAAAAGATGACCGAGTTTCAAGGCAAGGTTGACGAAACGGACCTGAAGTATTCGCGTGCAAGAAAAACAGCGACCGCCGAAACGGCAAAAGCCAAAGCGGCAATCTCCAATGCCGAAGCCGGGGTGAAGATCCTGGAGCAACAACTTGACGAACTGGAAAAACTAAAGAAAAAGTGCACGCTGATCGCCGAACAAGACGGGACGGTCGCCTACGCAAATGAACGCTGGTATGACGCGTCCGAGCGGATCCGCGAAGGCACGGAGATGTATTCGGGACGCAACGTGTACTACTTGCCGGACATGTCGCGAATGCAAGTCAAAGCGAACGTTCATGAATCCGTGGTCGACAAGATTTCGAAGGATCAAAAAGTTGATATTCGGCTGGATGCGTTTTCCGACCGCAAGTTGAGCGGAACCGTTTCCAAGGTCGCCGGGATGGCAGCCAGTAGTTATTCGAGTGTACAGAACTACGAAACGATTGTCGTGATCGACGAGCTTCCCAAAGAACTGGCAATCAAGCCAGGGATGACCGCAGAAGTGGATATCCAGGTCGGCACCTACGAAGATGTGATCTCGGTGCCCGTCGGAGCGATCACCGAGCATTTTGAACAGTCGTATGTGTATGTTGTCGACGGCGCCAAAAGCGAACGACGTAATGTAAAAATCGGAAGGTCCACGCATTCATTTGTCGAGATCGTAGAGGGCCTGGAAGAGGGAGAGGTGGTCGCGTTGGACGCCTATCAACGCGGGATCGCAGACTTCGCCGACGTTGAAAAAGATGTAAGCCAGGGACCCGCAGCGACTCCCGCACCGTCGGGGCCAGGGGCATGATGATGGGGCTGATCGGACGATATCAAGCGATTTTTCGCACTTCGCTTCGCGGAGTCCTGATGCATAAACTGCGTTCGTTGCTGACGGTACTCGGGTTGGTCTTTGGCGTTGCCAGTGTGATCGTGATGTTGGCCGTGGCCGAAGGGGCAAGCCGACAGGCCCAAAAACAAATTGAAGCACTGGGTGTTAGCAATGTTATCTTGCGAAGCAAAAAGCCAAGCAGCAGTGAGTCGGACTTGAATTTCCGGTCATGGGAGTCCGAATTCGGACTGACATACAAAGACCTGCGGCGAATCGAAGAAACGGTCGCGGAAGCGACGAATGTGACGCCGTTGCGTGAATTTCGCCAAGAGGCACGTTACGGATCCGAAGTGTTGGACGCGCGGATCGTGGGCGTGTACCCCAGCTACTTTGAAACCAACAAGATTGAAATTGTACTGGGGCGTCCGATCGAACCGGCGGACATGAAATTGCGCGCGAACGTCTGTGTGATTGGCGAAGACATCGCAAAGAAAATCTTTCGCGGGAAATCGCCGCTGGACAAGTCGATTCAGGTCGACAACCAGCACTTCTTTCGCATCGTCGGTGTGCAAGGATACAAGACTCCATCGGCCGGTGTCGGATCAAGCCTTTCCGCAGCAAACCTGAACGAAGACATTGTGATCCCGCTGACGACCGACCGCAGTCGAATCGGCGACGTGATCACGCGTCGACAGCAAGGTAGTTACACACGCGAGCGACTGGAGATCAGTCAAATCACCGTCGGCGTTATCGACCGCCACCACGTAAAACCGGTTGCAAAGTCGCTGGAAGGTTTACTTGCCAAGTACCATCCCAAAGGTGATTACGCGATCACGATTCCACTGGACTTGTTGGAACAAGCAAAGGCGACTCAGCGTATCTTCAACTTTGTACTCGGAGCCACTGCGGCGATTTCGTTGCTGGTTGGCGGCATCGGTATCATGAACATCATGTTGGCCAATGTCAGCGAACGGACGCGTGAGATCGGAATCCGCCGCGCATTGGGTGCGAAGCAGGCGGACATCATTTTCCAGTTCTTGATCGAGACGGCTTCGTTGTCCCTGTTCGGAACGGTGATCGGCGTTGTCGTGGGACTCGCCGCGCCCGCGCTGGTCGCTTACCTGTCGGGGATGGAAACGGTTGTCACGTTTTGGTCCGTTGCGATCGCCTCGGCCGTCTCGTTGACCGTTGGCATCGTGTTCGGAATCTATCCGGCCCGCCAAGCGGCAAAATTGAATCCGATCGAAGCACTCCGCCACAGTTAAGCAACTATGGTTTGGTCACTTCGAATGGGATCGCCGGCAACAACCCATAGTCCGTTCGCCTTGCCTTTGGTGCAGGATCGGCTTCCGTCGGTTCAGGTGTGAATTCCGTGTAGACGCTGATCAACAAATTGCCTTGCAATCCAGGGGCCAGTTGATCGGATGAGCTATCGAAACGGATGGCAACGGATCGGTCTGGGGAGGGCACAACGTAGGCGCTGATCCCATCGGGTGCGTCGTGCACGTCGACGTGTATCTGGTCGACCGGAATGTTGTTGTTGATAATTGCGGGCAGCAAGAAGCTTCCTCCGCTGGGCAACGCGATCCGTCCCTGCGGCATGGCAACCTGCAATGGCATCTTCGGACTCGGCCTGCCGCTCACAATCACATTCCAATGGTCGACGGGTACCAAGTGATGCCAGATAAAGGCTTGCATCATGTTTTCTGCTGGAACCGCCGGACGAACAATCATTGATCGACTGTGCAGCCGTCGCGGCGCGGTGCCCTGCATTTCCAGCATGGCCGGTGCTGTTGACGGATCGTCGGGAATGGAAAGGGTCATTTGTATTTGATCCGAACGTCCAGGTATGGCGGAACCGGCAATCTTAAAACCTGCCGGGGCATCAACCAGCGACAGCTCGATCTCCTGGTCAAACCCGTCTTTGCGTAGAACGTAAACCGTGATCGGTACCGATTGACCAGGGCGGGCGACGATGGTCGATGGGACCACACGCAATTCGTAGTCCGCAAGTGGCGATCGCAAACCGATCCGGTATCCGAAGTCGGGTCCGCCCTTGCCTTGTGCATCGGCGATTGTCAAATAGTAGTCACTCTTGGCTGATAAGGTTGCGGATAAATACGAGTCGGCATGGTGCGTCAACAATGCCTGGGCCGCGTCGTGATGGTCGTCGTTAAATGCGACGATGTTGCCTTCTCCGTCGGTCAATGTTAGTACGGAATCCAGTGGCGAACCTAACCGTCGTGCGTGGACTTCCGCGACGATCCGCCCGGATCCCGTGATGCGATAGACATCTCGATCACCCGGTGTTTCGATTCGACCGTTGATGGTCGTGTGATTCGAAATCTCCTGGGCCGATTGCTGATCATCGTTCGTCGCTTCTTCGAACACCTCCGGCGAATGATCGATTTGCATCGGAAAACGTACGGATTGATCTCCTTGCATCGACGCGTACCATCGAAGCGGTTGAAAGTTCTGCCGCGACATCGTCTGGATGTCTTGTTCTGTTTTTGTCAGATTCCAGCCTCTCATTTGAACGTTCAGTTTTGAATCCACACGGGCGCCGAGCGGAAAGACGCTTGTGACAAACGGGATTTCGCCGATCGTCATGCGGTACACGAAATCTTCACGACCTCGATACAAAGCGTCACGGATTTCCACGATGTAGGTTCCGTCGTGCGGGACTTCAAAATAGAGAACCGGGTCTTGGCGATAGTAAAACGAATCGGCATAGCTGATTTCGTTGCCGGCAGCGTCGGTAATTCGTACGACCGCTTGGAACCAGCCGGGAACAGCGTCCGCCAGATAGGGAATCACGTCTCGGGCGGCGACCTGAATCACCAATCGCATTCCCTGGGTTGCTTGAAAACGAAAACGGTCGACGTCGCCCGGCATGATCTGTCCGTTGATGACGACGGGCAAACGCGTTTCCACATCACAGGCGCCGATGTCGTTCGGTTCAAATTCTTGGAACTCGATCCAGCGGTCCAGATTGAACCAAATCGGATTGGAGATCGCGTGATCTGACATGAATCGCACTTCTCGTTTACCCAGCGTTGCCTCCAACGCAACGGTGACTCGTAACGTGACCTGTTCTTCCAATTGCTCGTTGGGCTGACGTTTGGGGTCTTGGTCGCGTTTGCGATAGATTTCCATCTCACGCAATTGTTCTTCGGTGATTCCCGCGGCGACCGCGACCTCCGCATCGGTTGGTGTTTCGCCGGAGTTTCGCAGCGTGGCCTGACCCACCAGCCGCTCTCGGGTATCACGGAACTTGGTTCGTAAATTGTTGTACTCCCCCGCGGTCAGCGGGCGGTACCATTTGATTATTTCTACATCGACACCATCGCCGGACACATAGACCTCGTTGACGTCTTTTAGATGCTGGCCGCCCACCACAACTTCACAGCTCATGCCGCGTTCGCATCCGGCGGGATACATGTACGCGAGATGCGGAGTCCGCGCATTGCTTTGGGCGATGGCATCGGGGCACGAACAGAACAATACGATTGCGATTACAGTCAACTCGAAAAAGATCGATTGGTTGCGACGTGTCCGTTGCATCAGGTGATCTCCTTCAAGCGTCCACCACTTTTCATGCCTTCGTCTGTCCCGGGTGTGGCGCGAACGAATTCACCCATCGGATGAGGCAGTGTTGCTTCGGGATCAATGCCCAGCAACTCGTACATCGTACCGATCAAATCTCCGGGATAGACCGGACGATCTTTGACGCTCTCTCCGCGGCTGTCAGATTCGCCCACAATCTGTCCGCCTTTGAATCCGCCGCCGGCGACCAGCGATGAAAACACAGCCCCGAAATGGTGCCGTCCTCCGTTCCAGGGCGACTCGGTGGCGACCTTCGGTGTTCGTCCGAATTCTCCTATGCACCAAACGATCGTACTTTCCAGCAAACCTCGCTGATCCAGGTCCTCGATAAGTGTTCCCAGCCCCTTGTCCAGTTCGGGAAGCTTGCGTCGCATCGCTGGAAAGTGGTCCTTGTGCGTGTCCCAACCGCCGTGATTAATGGTCACAAATGTAGATCCGTTCTCGATCAATCTTCTCGCCGCCAAGCATGACTGGCCGAATGTTGTGCGACCGTAACGTGATCGCATTTCATCTGTTTCTTTTCCCAAATCAAAGACTTGCCCGGCATCTCCAACGATCAGATCGTAGGCGTGATTCCGGGAGAGGCTTGCCGTTGCCAACTGGCCGTTATCGCTTGCAGCCTGACGTAACGAGTTCAATTCATCGAGCCCTCGGCGACGTTGCAACTGTTGTGCTTGCGACAAGTTCGGAGAAATGATTCCTTCCACGGCAAACCTCGCGGCATTCGGATCACCACCGGTCGCAAAGGGCTTGTATTTGATTCCCAGGAACCCCGCCTCGGAGAACCTGCCTTGTGGATTGGTCAACACGATATAGGGAGGAATCAAGTTTTCGCCGGACGTCGGTTCCGTTTCGGGAAAACCTTTGAACGCGGTCACGACGGCGCCGGCGGCTGGATAGACCAATCGGCCGGGCATGCGTCCGGTTTGTGTTAAATACGACGCAGTCTCGTGACCGTTAACGCCATGAGTCATGCTGCGGATCAATGAATACTTGTCGGCAACCTTGCTCAATTTTTCCAACAGTTGGCCGATGCGGATGCCGGTGACATTGGTCTGGCTGGAATCGGACAGCGGCCCCGTGTAATCATTTCCCGAATCCGGCTTTGGGTCGAAGGTGTCGGTATGAGACGGTCCACCGGCCAACCACACTTGGATGACCGCCTTGGCCTTCGGTTCGGTTTTTGGACCGCTATTTGCCGGTTGTTCCGCCGCAGCCTGTTTGGCATCCATCAACCGCGATGCGATCAGTAGCCCAGCTGCATTGAACACGCCATTGTACAACACCTGTCGCCGATCAAACCGGCCCGTCAAAGGTTTCCAGTGATTATTCATTTTCTTGTCTCGATGAGAACACAATCTGCATTGTCCAAGGCTGGACGGGCATCGGGTCCGTTTATTAGTGCCGAAATAGAAATTCATCACTGTTGATCAATATCCATGCCAACTCCTTTGCGCCGCTCGCGTCCTCACACAGCGGTGCGGACTGATTAAGTTCTTCTTCGGATGGTTGTCGCGATAGAATTGCCAGGTACAAAAGCTCCGTGGTATCCCACGCGTCCCGCCCCTGGCGAATCAGTTCTTCGATCCCAGGTCCGCGATTGATCTTGTTTTGAATGTGATTTGAATTCAGCAGGTGCAACGCCTGTCTGGCCGTCAGACGATTGTTGCGTTCCGATTCCATCCCCGTATCTCGCGCGGGGCGGCCGAACATTTCCAAAAAGCTGCTGGTGATACTACCGTCGGGCAGCGCAATCGCCCGTTGTTGGTCCGGCAAAAACGTGAACGGTTCCGGGATGATGCTCATGTAGACCTCTCGGGTCTCGGTGATCTGGCAGATCGCGTCGATTAAGACCTCGGCATCAAGACGTTGGATCGGATAAAAAGCAAAATGATCGGCGGCACGAGTATCGTCGGTCGGCGGCAGACACGAGAGTTGATAGGCACTCGAATTCAGAATCAAGCGATACAAGTGCTTCATGTCATAACCGGATTCAATCAGTTCTTCGGCCAGAGTGTTCAATAGTTCCAGATTCGATGGTGGATTGTCGCTGCGCACATCGTCCGGCGGATGAACGATGCCGCGACCGACCAACCAGAACCAAACACGGTTGGCGGCGGCCCGAGCAAACCAAGGGTTCTTCTTGTGGGTTAACCACGCCGCGAATACTTGTCGAGGATCGGTTTCGGCCGGGATCTGGACCTCAACACCACTTGGATAGACGGCTGTCAACGCGCGGTAATCTTCTCCTTCGGCACCAAGTCGATCAAAGTAAACGATTTCTTCTTTCCACTCGCCCGTTGGTTTGTAACCAATTTTGCTGAAAAACCTTGCCATCCCGTCGATCCTGGTTTCCGGCCAACCTTCCGTGCGTTCACACAGGAATGTCAACGCGACGGCGGATGCAATCGCTTCGGGTTCTTTACTCTGCAGGGCGCGATAAAAATTGACCTGCGGGGTTCGGAAGTTGCTTCCCGATGACGTGAGAAGCTCTCTTGCAAATTCGTCGAACGGTAAATTGTTTTTGATCGCGGAGTGAACCCAATGATGGTATGCCTGTGCGGCACCCGGCCATAGGTTGATGGGAAATTCGGCTTTGACGCGCAACACGTCGCACCACTTCATCGCCCAGTAGTCAGCGAACTCTGGTCGTTGCAACAGGCTATCGATTAGATCTCTGCGTTTACTTTCACTGTGATTGTTCAGAAATTGCTTCGTCTCATAAACCGTCGGCAACGTTCCTATCGCATCCAGATAAACGCGTCGCAAAAACGTCGCGTCCGAGCATCCCTTGGCGGGCTCGATTCCCTCAGCAAACAAATCTCGAAACACCGCGTCATCGACGTCGTTGTTTCCATGTACGGGGTCCGGACTTTCAAAGATTGACTGAATCGGATGCTCTGATTTCGGCGAGTGACCTTTGGATTCTGTTGCGGCGATCATCTGCGCGGAAACCTGCGCAAGCGGTGTACTTGCGGCGAGAGATTCCTTTGGGCCAGGCGACGGAGTTCCCGGCCTGTTTTTCGGGCGAACGACTCGCACGTCAGCTTCGTCGGCACCGGAACTACTGGCGGTCGTGGTTGCCGTGGGATTGCCGTACCACCACAAAAAGCCACCCAGAAAACCGATTGATACAACCACCACGCAAGTGAACGCCCAGACCTGTCTCCAGGGTTCACGGTGCCTGCGAAATCGGTGGTTCCTGATGCGGACGACACCAAAGTCTTGGGGGGCGAATGGGTGGCTGGGCATCACTCCGTCTTTTCAAAAGAGGACAATCACTGCGAACGGATGCTTGAAAAAGCAACTCCTTCAATCTCCACAAGTAGGTCCGGTCGGCACACGTCGGCGACGGCATAAATCGCGGGAGTGTCGCCAAGCCTTGCTTCGCAAATGTCGCGACAGATTTGGTAGTCGCTTGCTCGTTTTACATAGACTCGGATCTTTGCGAGATCCGTTGAATCTGCGGTGACGCCGGCAAGCCCATGCCGCTGGAAATTTGATTCGCCGATCAACGCTTGGATGTTATCGATCGTCTGGTGCGTCTGTTTTTCGACGTCACCAACATGCACACTCTCGGAATTCAAAATACTGGCGGTTCCTGAGATCCATGTCGTAACGTGATCACCAATTTTGACCGCCATCGCCCGGGAAAAAAGTGGGCTCTTGGGCGAAAACGTCGCTGCATAATCAAACGCGGGTGTTTGATGTGGGTTTTCCAATGGTTGCAACCGCACATCGTCTCGGTCGGTTTGCAATCCAAGGCAACTGACGCAAAGCCCCCGACCGGACATCCCGATTCCCGTGCTGGCAGGGTAAAACGATTGCCCATTACGCGACGTTCGGATTTGGCCGTCGGATTCCAGCTCCTGAAAGAAGTCGGCGCGCGCACGATTCAATTCTCGGTAGCGCTGGACCGTGTTACGGTTTGAGTCCGATTCATTTTCAGTGATCGCACCTTGATACAGCCAGATTCTTGAGACGTCATTGAACGTCGCTCCGACTTGGTTGAGCCGTATTTTTAGTTGATTGAACGCAAATCGGGACTCGTCATACGCATTGACCAATGTTGGCGGTGAGACGATTCCTGCGACGTAGATCCATCGCAGAGCGTCGTAGCGGACGGTGACAAGATTCGGCATTGGGAATTCGACTTCGACGCCCCTGCCGCCTAAGGCCCACGCTTCGATCGCCAACGATTGTCCGTCGCAAGGGGGTTGAATAATGAAGCTGGTCGCCGGGATACGGTCTCGGTAGTATGCCTTGAAAAGGTCTTGAATCAATGCAATCTCGTCGGCCGAGCGAACAAAGACCGTTTGTTTGGTCAACGACATTGGTGCGGGCTGCTGATTCAATACATCACGGATCGTCGACATCACCTCCCATGTCTGGTCGACCACGTCGCCAACATTCTGCGGAGTAATCATCAACGCCACACGCGTAACGTCATCCAGGTGAATCACGCTGTGGCTTCGTCCGCTCGCCAGCATTGACGAAGGCTGTGTCTGGCTGTCGACGGCCTGTGTCTTGCCTATCGCCTTCCCTCCCGAATTGTGTTCGACCAGGGATTTACGGGATTCAACTTGGTCGACCCAATCGTTCATTTTAAACCCGGTGTATGACAACGTTGCGTTTGCAACCGCTACACGCGATTGAGACAAGCGATCATGTAAACTTAGATTTCGAGAACAACACAAGTCACATTGTCACGAGCGTTTCGGTGCTCAGACTCCTTGATCAGTTGATTCACACAGTCTTGCACACCATCGCACCGCACCATGATTTGCTCAATTTCCGCCCGCGACAATTCATCGCTCATTCCGTCGGACGTGACCAGAACGCGATCACGGGGTTGAATTTCAATCGACTTCAATGTAGGCGGTTGCTGGAGCCCCTGGGCGCTGACGCTGTTTGTAACAATATGGCGCCAACGATGCGTTTTCGCCTGTGAAGCAGTCAGGATGGCCGAGTCGACCATTCCCTGGACGAGAGTTTGATCTTTTGTCAGCAGCGACAAACTGTTGCCTCGCAACAGATAGACGCGACAATCACCGACATTGGTGAAATACATTCGATTGCCGATGATGATTGCGGCCCCAAGCGTGCAACCCATTCGGTCGTAACCTGGATGCGCCACCGCAATTGCGGACATCTCACTGGAGGCACTTAGAACGGCTTCGTGGAACGTCGACTGGATGCGATCGATGGAAGGTGTCTGTGAACCGATACAGTGACTCCACACCTGTGGAATGGTTTCGACCGCAATTTGACTTGCAAGCGCTCCCCCGCGATGTCCTCCCATTCCATCAACCACCAAGTAAAACTGACTTTCATCACAGCGGTGATAACGGTCTTCGTTGTACTCGCGACCGCCAGCGACGGAATCGCCCGCTGAGTAAACGTCGACGGACGGACCGTCATGGTGTTGAGATTTGTTTCGCGTCGTTAAGGGCGGGAAGGAACGCTGTTGGATGATCGAACTGGACATAGGAATCATTCCTTCAATGGAGGGTGTTCAACAACCTGCACGATCGGTGCCAGCGGTCACGAATGCCTTGTCGGAATCACAAAAAGTTTCGATTGTCGTGACTTTTTTCGAAGTTTCTGGCTCGACGTACGCGATCTGCGGATTTCCCGACGAAGGTTCCATGTCTATCCGAAAATGCTTTTCGGAGTCTGTGCGAGTGTGCACGGCACGGGTGCGCGACGGCGCGCGGCGATGAACCACCGTCGGCGTTAGCACACGATGCATCACGGTAAAAAAATCGACCCATCACCCGAACAGCCCACTGGGTTCGCAGGTTTGGTGATGACGCGGCCGGCGGCGGCTTTTCCGACGGTGATTTCTTAGGCCCGCGCCGGATCGGCTGCCACGGTGCCCGATTGCCGACGATGATTCGCCACTCGCTGGCCGGCCGAATCGGTGGCAACTCCCGACTGCATTGTTGTGACCGTGACTCCGACACCGAAAAACAGAAACATATGCACCATCGGGATGATGGTGGCGTCTTGGAACATTCCGTTGCACAGGTAGGCGAGCATCGTTCCCATCATGACCAAACCGACGGATCGAGATTCCTGGCATGCCGAACCATCGCGAGAGAGTTTCCAGGCGATTGCCGCCGTCGATAGGAACCACGCCGAAAACAATACCAAGCCGATAATTCCCGTATCGACTAAGATGGACAGAAAGACGTTGTGTTGGGTGTAAGGACGCGCCTGGCCGAGCGGCATCTTGTATCCGCGATCGTCATGATAGGTCCGGTGCTTAATTTCATAGTGTCCATAGCCATGGCCGGTGATTGGTCGATCCTTGAACATTTCCCAGGCGACGATCGCCAACAGTGGACGTAGTTTGACTGATTTCTCAGAGTCCGCCGCGGAAAGGTTTTCGTCTCGTTTCAGGCGAAAGATTTTGTCCTTCAGACTTGTTGATGCAATGCCGACGATCAACACGGCGACACCCAGACTCATCACGCGGACCCATCGTGGCGAATGCACAAAACCGACGATGCCGATCGCAGCGATGCCTCCCATCCATGCGCTGCGTGTCAGTGTGGCGTAGACGCCGACCAGAAGGCAGGCGACGACAACCGAGTAAAACAGTCGTCGTTCGCGTCGCGATTTGATCAGTCCGATCGCCGCCGCGGTAAGCCCCATCGAGATCAGAATCCCGTTTCCCGACGGATTCATCAGCGGACCTCGTCCGCGCCCAAAGAATTCCCAGTTGTCAGGGTTGACGATGTAACGCGGAAAAACAAATCCGTGCAACCCCTTGATTTCAAACACCGCGGTAACGGACAAGTAGATCCCCATTACGATGGAGCCGGTAAGAATCCAACGCACGTCGCATGTTTTGATCGAGACCATGCGAGGAATAAAGTACATGGCGGCCGGCATCGCGATATAAAAAATCCATCGTGCCATCGGGGGCGTGCCGGGCGGATTGCTTCCACCGGTCATTGCGCTCCATCCGAACCAGGCGACCATTGCTATCACCAGCCAGTCCAGTCGATTGAACTCGGGCAACTTTGTCATCTCCAGGCGTAATCCGACAAAGGCCAGTGCAACGAGGACGAAGAACAGCACTCGGTCAATGCTGATTTGAATCGGACCATCGATCGCGTAAAAGTCAGGTCCGAAAAACGTTCCCAATGCCAAAACCAACGTCGCCAACTGGATGTAACGCCCCGAACGAAGCAGCGGGATCATCCAAACTAATGACGCCAGGGCGAACAGGATTGCGACAAGAGTCATGATGCGACCTGCTCAGCGGTGTTGTTTGTGGAAACGCCTCGTGTCGTTTCTACAATCAGTTTTCCGGCGCCGGCCGGCGTACGGCCACCGGTGATGAGCGCAAACGCAACAGGAAAGCGTTTGCTGGTCAATAACGCAAACGCATAACACCCGATGACGACGCCCGGAAACACAAGCCAACACGACAATGCGGGATCGCCAATCCTTTCGACAGCCAGTTCGATGGCGGCGCGAAGCGGGAATTCATGAACCAGGAAGACAAAAAACGATGCACCAGACCAGCATTGCAATCGATGGGAATCGATCCGCGATGCGATCGCCATTAAGGCGAAACACCCAACCAAGATGGAGAGTTGATGAACGATTAAGTTCGGAAAATCATAAACATCGGTGTACCAAATATCGAAATCCGGTCGCATCCATACGCGAATTGCAACTAACGAGAACCAAAGTCCGGCCACAGAGATGGTTACCGAATTTCGCCACTCGGGGACCCGGTTGACCCACTGCACCTGAGATGCACAGCAGCAGCCGATCGTAAAAAACAACAGTGTTTCAATGTGAATCAAATGCCATCCGGCAATGATTGGAAATGGTTGAAAGTTTGTTGTCCACGCGGTCATCAGGGCGGTGATCGAAACCGCTTGGTGGGTCCGCGATTGTGTCGCCCATCGGATCAGCGGCGCGATTGCAACCAACACCATTAGGTCGCGCAGAAACCAGAGCTGTTCGGCAGGTGGTCGAACCAGCCACATCGTCAGGAATTCAAACGCCCCCATGTCGACCGAATCGGATCTCAACCGGTGAATCGCGAGCCAGCTGGTCATCGCAATCGATGCGACGATGAAATAGGGGAACAATACTGTACGGCAACGTTGAAAAAACTTCTTGCGATAGCACGTAAACGTTCCGTCGTCGCTGCGAAAATAGAGCAGCCCCGCGATCAACGAAAACATCGGAACCGCGACGCGGGCGATGCCGCCGAACCAGAACTCCTGCAGAACCTGATTCCATGTCGCATCCTGGAACGACGGCGAATCAGGCACGTCGGTCTTGTAATGGATTCCTACCACCATCACGGTCGCGACCAGACTTGCCATCTGGATCGTTCGTTTGGTGAGCGTTGATAAATCGTTGGCCACGGCTGTATCGGCAGACAAAATGGTTCGATCCGTTCGCGACAGGAAATGGAGTCGGGCTGGACCGGCCGTCGGAATATGACGATTGAATCAATCATGCGCCCGAAAACCGCGTCGGCTCGGGAAACATTGCACCCGATCGAACAGGCTGCTTGAAAAGATAGGTCAAGAAAAAAAAGGTTCTTACCTAAAACCGTAGGGGACGCTTTCGTGGGGATCCGGGCGCAGATAGGTAATCGCGTTGCTTCGCTGTTCGATCCAGTTCCGCGGAACCCAGTAGGGTGATGTCGCAGCAACGCCTACACCGACAACTCCGGCGGATAACGTTGCCGAGAACATGTCAGAGAAGATAGATTCAAAGAAACCTTCTTCGTCGTCGAAATCATCGCAATACGATGGATTGCGTTTTGACTTCTTTTCCGGATTGTTGTCCGCCGACTCTGTCGAGGATGCTGCAGGAACGGATCCGCCGGCATTTCGAATCTCGCTGCCCCGTACCTCGTTGCGTAGTGAATCCAAGTCTCCCGCAATCGCAGGCGGCACGCACAACAGGAGCGAGATTAAAACGAAAAACACTGAAGCGATGGGAGACGTGGCACGCATCGACCGCGTCTAGCAAATGTCACTCAGCCGATTCAAGATCAAATTTCTTTTCGGATTTGATATCTGCTCCGATCGCCTCACGCAGCGCGTCGACTTGATCGCCCACGACATCTTCATGCCCGGATAACTTCATAAAGTAATAATCTTTCTCATCGCCCATTTCTTCCACCACGATGACGTTCAAGACGCGGCTGTTTGGCGTTGGAACCGTCTTGCTGGCAAAAGGCGGTCCGTCTGGTTTATTCCAGGTTCCTTGGCAGTCGACCAGAATATAGCTTCCGGCTTGGCACTTTCCTTGGAGCATCGCCAGCTTCAATCCGTCTTTCTTAAATTGCCCGATCCACCGATCGATATTCGCTTTGACTCCTCCGGTTGGTCCACCAAAGTAGAACACGACAAGTTCTGCATCGGCCGGTTTTCCGGGAATCAAAAACTCCGCAGCTCTCATCGACGAAGTGGACTCTTTTTGTTTCCACGTCGCCGGGACCTTCAAGGTCAGCGTCCTGGCCGGCACCGTTTTCAACTCAGACGCTTCGGCGTTGACGATCCTGGCACTCGAAACGCAGAAAAAGACTGCCAAAGCCAATGAGAGACGTTTCATTTGATTGCTTCATTAATGAAGAATGTGGTGGGGAACCCCATTCTATCCGGTGACCGCCGGTAGGAGAATCTCAGGGCGACCGATAAACTTTCGGCAATGTAAAACGTCACTTCTCGCTAATTGCTACCACGTCGGTCGGCCTCGCCGAGGCGGATGCCGCCTGCGCAGCGGTTTGTTCGAGCCTCGGAGATGCTCGAATACGCGACCTGTCGGCGGACTGGCACCTTCAAGCGGCTAAACGGTCTAAAAAATTTGCAAAAACATTTCAAGTGAACAGTTTATGACCAAAACAATTCTGGTGACTGGAGGTTTCGGCTGCATCGGCGCCGAAACTGTGAAATGGCTGTTGCATCACTCCGACGCCGACATCGTCGTTTGTAGTCGACGTGCCGACACCGAACGAAGTCTCCGTGTGTTTCACCTGGCTGACCGTTCGCGTTTGCGTTTGGTAGAAGCCGACGTCAGTCAGCGGCCCGCAATCGATCGCATTTTCGCCGAGCATCCGATCACTCATGTCGCACATCTGGCGGCGTTGCAGACGCCGGATTGTAACGCCCATCGAGATTTGGGGCTGCAGATCAATCTCGCCGGAACGCAGCACTTGATCGAATCTATCAAGGCGTGTGGTCGAGCACTTGATCGATTTGTCTTTGCCAGTTCGATTGCCGTCTATGGTCCGCGGTCTGCTTATCCCGAACCGTTGGTCCCAATGCTGGCCGACACGCGGCCCGTTAACGTGTACGGAACATGGAAACTGGCGGGGGAAAACTTAACGCGTTTGCTGTTCGAAGAAGCCGGAATCCCGGCGATCAGTTTGCGTCCGGGGGTTCTGTTCGGACCCGGGCGCGACGCGGGGCTGACGTCGACGCCGACGACTGCAATGAAGTGTGTGACGCTGGGGCTGGCATACGAAATCCCTTTCCGATCGCGTCAAGATTACTTGTATGCCCCAGATGTTGGTGCGGCATTTGGAAATGCGCTTCTGGAACCATTTGACGGCAATGCCGTGTTCACACTCCCGAGCCAAACGACTGACACAGAAACGTTCGTTGATACGATGCGATTGGCAGCTAACGACCTTGGCATTGGAAATCAATTCAAAATCACAGTCGGCAACGCAACAGTCCCATTCATTTGTGATTTGGATTACCAACCGTTTTGCGAATCGTTCCCGAGAGTACCGCGAACCGATCTGCGTGATGCGATTCGCGATTCGTTGTTAGTTTTCCAGGACCAAGTCGATCGAGGTTGGTTGACGGAACGAAACGCTGTCGCGGGACGCGAGCCGGGCGCAACATGACCGTTGCTACTTGGTCGGTAATGATGCGATGATTTTTCGAACCTTCGTGGCCAGTTGATCGTCAACGTAATCGAAGCACGCCATGCCGTTTCCGACCAATTCAAATTCGTTGAATTGCCAGACGGCCTTGCGGTCACGATCCAGTTCGAACAGCTGTGGATTATCGGGGCCGGCATGACAGTTGTCGACGATGATGTGCCCGTTATCCAATTCTTTCAAACAGGCGGTCCAGTGAAGTTGGATTTTGGTGTTCGGCACGCTGCTTTTGATCTCCCATACCACTTTCTTTTTCGGCGTCACTTCGACAACGGAGTTTCCCGATCCTGACCCGATCAGGGTGTTGCCGTTGCTCAAGCGGATCGCGCCGTAGACACGCGTACCGATTTCATATTCCCAGACGATCTTTCCCGTCGGATCGTATTCGGTGACCGTTCCTGGGTTCTCAGCACAGACCAGAAAGTTTCCGCTGTCCAGCACTTCTGCCTGACGCGTTTTCCCGCGACCGCCTTTACCGAGGGGTGTTTCGTGGATGACGTTTCCTTCTTTGTTCACAATGATGATCCGGTCTTTTCCCGATTCGGCGATCATCGTGTTGCCGTCTTTCATTCGCGTGAACGCATGGACGTTGGCACTGGTGTAACTCCAAACTTCCGTGCCATCGAGTTTGATTTCTTTGACGGTGTCCCAATCGTCATGAAACAAGATGTTACCGTTTTCCAACATTTGGACTTCGTGGTGCCCGGCGTGCCCCTGTTGCGGGCCGCCCGTCTTGTGGCTCCAGACCACCGTTCCGTCCAACTCGCACAGCGCGATGATGTCCTTTTGGTACGACGCACTGACCAGAACCAGTGGTTCGGCGTAAGCCACTACCGATAATGTCAATGAAAAGGCGACTGCAACGACAAGCGATCTCATGAATTGGCCTCTACGATGGTTGGGATTTCGCCCGATTGTAACTAAAAAGAGGCGGCCAAACACGGCGGTCCAACCAAAAGCGTTTACCGCAAGATCATTCATTGTCTGAAGCCTGGCCCTCGGCCGATTCACTTCGGCGATTCCATCGGCTGAATTGTCCTCGCCCGAATCCGCGACCCTGGTCGGGCGTCTGGTTTGCAGAAGGCCTGAGAATCGGTTGCGGCCTTGGTCGGCTGCGGTACGGCGTCCAGCGACTGATAAAAAAGTGATCTCAACCGATTCGCGCCGGCGCTCGGGCATCCTTTTGCTTGGGCCCTCTTTTGCTCGGGCACCCTTTTGCTCCGCGGCTTTTCTGCGCACGACCACCCCTGCGCATGGCCGAAGAGAACGTTCGGCAGCGGAAATGGTGTGAATCCGGCGACCAATGGTGGGGCGGGCTATCTTTCGGCCGAATTTTGATTCGGCCAGAACCGCGGACAACAATGTGCCGGAGGACAGATTTTATTGGCCAAAGCGAGTAGAATGTTTTGTTCGCAGACCGAACCGATCGGGCCGCAATGATTCGTCGGACCCGGTAATAATCCCAAAA